>NZ_DFRG01000205.1:0-9562 GCF_002378135.1 Thioclava sp. UBA3469 | reverse complement strand
AGATAGCCGTCCTGGAAGAAGGAATAGGCAAGGATCGTGACCAGCGGCGCGGCCAGCAAAAGAACGGCATAGAGGAAGGGCGGCGAGATCAACGCATAGCCCTGCGCGGACTCGCTGCGCAGCCAGCTCTCCCCTTTACCCGCCATCCATCTCTCCCGATTTGCACCCGTCTCGGGCGTCGTTGGATGTCACGAAAGCACAAGGGCGCGGGCGTGAAAAGAGGGCAAGCGCCCCTACTCGCGTAAGGGCAAGGCAGGTGCCGTAATTTTGTGCAGTACGCTTCGGCGGCGCTGTGTCAGGCTTCGGCCCTCAGACCGGCAGATCGTCGGGCATCCGCTCCAGCAGACCCGTCAGCGTGCGCAAAGCCGTGCGGAAGCGCTCCTCCGGCACCGAGCCCGCCATCGCGATGCGCACCGCGTTGGGCGCCTGCCCGTCCTGCACGACATATTCGTCGGCCGAGCGCAGCAGCACGCCTTCCATCTCGGCCATGCGCGCGAAGGTGGAGCCGCGCCAGCCCATCGGCAGTTTCAGCCAGAGGAAGCTCAGCCCCGGCAGCCAGTTGAAATCTTGACCCGCCAGCGATTGCACCGTCATCTGCAGCCGCCGCCCCATCTCCTCCTGCGCGGCGTAACGCAGGCGCATCGCCTCGCCGCTCTCGAACAGCAGCGCGACCATGTCGGTGATCGGACGCGCGAGACCGAAGAAGCTGTGCTGGGCGGCTAGCCGCCCCACCTCGCCCATGCCCTCGGGCGCGGCCACAATGCCGAAACGCATCCCGGCAGAGATCGTCTTCGACAGCGAGGTGACGTGCCAGCTGCGCTCCGGCGCGATGACGCGGAAGCTCGGCAAGCCCGTGACCGGCGCGGTGTAGCAATCGTCTTCGATGATCTGCAGATCGTGGCGGCGCGCGACCTCGGCCAGCGCTTCACGGCGCGCGGCATCCATCCGCCCCGCCGTGGGGTTCTGCGCATCGGGCGTGATGCAGACGATCTGGCCGCCATGTTTGCGACAGGCCGCGTCGAGCGCATCGGGGACCATCCCTTGCGCGTCGATCGCGACCGGATGCACCTCGGCGCGGTTCAGACGCGCCGCGTGCCGGAAGCCGGGATAGGCCAGCTCCTCGATATAGACGCCTGGGCGGTCGCCGCGCAGGCAGGTCTGCATCACGAGGTTGATCCCGTTCTGCCCGCCATGGGTCAGCACGAGGTCGTCGGCATTAAGCTCCGACGCGAGCGAGCAATCCTTCGGGAACCAGTCCATCACCGCCTCGCGGCAATAGGCGTCGCGGCGCAGGCCGGGATATTGCAGATAGGTCTTGCCGATGTCGCGGGCGGCTTCGGTCATCGCCCATTGTAGCGCTTTTGTCTGGCCGACATCGGGCAATTGTGGCGATCTGAGATTGACCAGATCGTCCGGGGTGGCGTCGATATCCTCTCCGGTATGGCGATAAAGGGGTTCACGTGGGCCGAGTCGCTGGGTTTGTGTCGATACAAAGGTGCCGCGCCCCACCTTGGCCTCCAGCAACCCTTCCTGCGTGGCGATCTGATACCCCCGCGCCACGGTGCCCGGCGTCACCCCCAAAGACCACGCCAAGTCCCTGACTGTAGGCAGTTTCGTTCCCGGCTTGAGATCACCGCGGCGGATGCCTTCGCGCAGCGCGCGCACCAGCGCGAGATATTTCGGGCCGGAGATATGGGCGAGTTCGGGAGACCAGCTTGTATCAGTCACAATATTTCTCTGGTTGCCTAAAAGGAGTCATTGTATCCCTTCTATAGCAACAAAGATCACATTGTATCAATACAGAAAGGCATCACAATGTTTACCCTGTCGCGGACCCGTCCCGTTCCCGCCCGTCATGGCCGTCTGAGCCTGATCGCGCGCGTTGCGCGCGTCCTCGAAGCGCGCCGTTCGCGGATGGCGCTGGGGAAACTCGATGACCATCTGCTCGAAGATATCGGAATCAGCCGGGAGATTGCCCGGCAAGAAGGGCGCCGCTTCCTGTGACGCGAACGATCCGGGCAATTCCCCTGACCGGAATCGTATTTTAGCCGGGCCTCGCGCCCGGCTCTTTTTTGCCGTTTAATGAAAGCTCAGTCGCTGGACTGCATCTCGGCCGGTGCGGCCCCCGCATCGCGCCGCGACAGATCGGGACGTAGCGACAGCAACTCCGCCCGCTGCGCCGCATCGAAACCTGCCAGCATGGCGGTTTCGGGGCGGAAACTCTCGACCCACAGCCCTTCGCAAAGCAGCATCTCCGGCGCGTCGAGCAGCAGCTGCAGATAGCGCACGCCGCCCTCCGCGTGATCGACCTCGACCCCGTCCAACCCGACAAGCTCCTGTGCCATCACGACATTTCCGCGCAATGGCGCGAGCAAGCGGTGATTGGGCGAGACGCGCAGATCCTGCGCCGGATGCCCCTCGCCAAGCGCGCCCGCGCGGATGCACACCGGGCGCAGCAGCGGATTGAGCGCGAGATCGGAGGCGGTGAAGACCCGCGACCCGATCCAGCGCAGCACCTGAACGCCGGAATCCCGGGTCACGAGCCGCGCGCCGGGGCGCAGATCGCCCGCAGCGACTCCACCGGCCTCGGTCGCTACGCTCGTCTCAGGTGTGACGCAGGGAATGGCCGCGCGGAACGCCGCGATGGGGCCGGAAAACACCGTCTCGCCCGCCGCGTCATAGCCGCTGATATGGCCGTCGGTCTCGTCATGGCTGTCGAATTCGAGACGCAGAGCCTCGGTGCGCGCCATCGCGGTGCAGCGCAGGCCCTGAGCCGGCGATTGCGCCAAAATCTCCGCGATATCCGTTGCGCGCATGCTCCGCGTCATCCGATCCTCCTGCCTCCCAACAGTCGAGATCCAGAATGACACGATAGCGACAAAACTCTAAGGCGAAAACGTGTTTCACCACTTCTACGTGTGGAGTAGCGGAAACGAAGTGTTCAAGTCGCGGAAACAACACAAAAAAAACGCCGCGCCCGGGGAAAGCCCGGACGCGGTCGCTATTTTCGCTTGGGCGCGGCCCCGATAGGGCGCGCGACCTAGCTCATCAGCAGCACGTTCGCTTCGTGCTTCTTCAGCGTCTTGCGCGCCGCATGATAGGCATCGCGGCCCTTTGCGGTCTGCAGATCGGGGAAGATCTCGAATATCTCCTGACGCTGCGAGTTGCCCATGCCGCCCAGTGTCTGATCGCCGGGCTGGAAGCTTTCGGTCCAGGAACCGTTGGCGAGCAGCACTTCGTGACGATCGAACATGAAGTGCAGGTAGCTGGTGCCCAGCGTCTCCACCGTGTCGACGCCCTGATTGGCGACGAGATGCTTGGCTGCGACGAGAACCTCATGCTCTTCGAAATAGAGTGCGGTCTTGTCGTTTGCGACGAGCATCCGGTGGTTCGGCGAGACCATCATGTCGCGCTCGGGCAGATCGTTGCCCAGCGAGCCTTTGCGGATCAGCACCGGCTTGAGATGCGGCGCGTGCTGCAGGCGCTCGCGGCTCATCTCGGCGCGGCCCGCCCAGCGAACCACCTGAATGCCGTTATCGCGGGTCAGAACCTTGTCGCCTTCGCGCAGCGTCTCAGCCGGAACTTCGCCGCGCGGCGTCGCGATCAGCGTGCCCGGCGTGAAGCAGGGAATGACATCCTCCATGTTGGAGAATTCGAGCGTGCCGGTGACATTGCCGCTGCCATCGAGGAAGTCGACCGTCCCGGCATAGGTACTGACACCCGAGACCGGGTCGTAATCGGTGACCGTCGAGTGGACGCGCAGCGGGCCTGCGCCCTGCAGGTCGAGCGTGTCGTAATCGTCGCCGCCCTCGCCACCGTCCAGCGTGTCGCCGATGCCGTCCTCGGACGAGCCGACGATGAACAGGTCGCGATCGTCGCCGCCATAGACGGTGTCGGCATCCGCGCCGCCATCGAGCGTATCGTTACCTTCGCCGCCGTCGAGGCTGTCCGACCCCGCGCCGCCTTCCAGCGTATCCTCGCCCTGCTGACCGTAGAGCACGTCGTCGCCCAGACCGCCCATGATGCTGTCATCGCCGGGCTCGCCCGGGTCGTCTTCCACCGGGCAGGTGTCATAGGTCATGTCGGTGATCGAGATCGCCTGATCCGTATCGCCACCGTTCGAGTAGGCGATGGTCAGCTTCGCGGTCGGATCGTTGATGGTGACCTTGACCGAACCGATCTTGTCGTCCTGATCGAGATAGCCGGTGTCCTGATCGCCACCGGTGATCGTATAGGTGCCGTCTCCGTTGTCGGTGACGGTCTGGTTGCCCTCGGGGTCGATCGTGATGTCGACGGGGTTACCATCGGCATCGACCGCGGAAAGCGTCACGATATCAACGTGATCGTCATAGCTGTCGGAACGGTCGAGATCGTTGATCCGGAAGCTCAGCCCCTGAACTTCACCGGTGTAGTCGCTGTTGTCCGACGAGAAGGTCAGAACGGTCGTCGAGGTCGGCGAGACGCCGTCCCCGCAATCGCCGCCCGCACCGTAGAGTTGCAGCGCCGAGCAGCTGTCGAAGTTCTCACCCGCTTCGGTATATTGCGCGGCGGTGGTCAGAGTCGCCTTCGCACCGTAATCCTGCGACTGGAAGTCGAAATGGACCTTGGTCTCGCCCAGATCGACGGTCTGGTCCTTGACCTCACCACAATCGGTCTGGAAATGGCTCCAGTCCACGGTCTCCGAAACCGGATCGCAGGCCGGGCCGCCCGCGGGATCGTTGTCGCCATAGATCGTGTCGTTGCCAGCATCGCCTTCGAGCGTGTCGTTGCCGCCCTCGCCGAAGATCAGGTCGTTGCCATTGCCACCCTCGACGGAGTCGTCGCCCTGACCGGCATAGACCGTGTCATTGCCGTCGCCCGCGATGATGTAGTCGTCATTCGGCGCGGCCCCCGGCAGGATCGCGTCGTTATTGTCGACCATGTCGCCTTCGGGATCGCCGGTATATTCGTCATCGATCAGATCGCCGCCGGAGGTGCCTTCGACGATGCCGTCGGGCGCGCTCACGTCGATAGTGACGGTCGCGGTGTCGTAGCCGCCCTGCCCGTCATAGATCTGGTAGGTGAAGCTGTCGGTGCCGGAATAGTTGGGATCGGGCGTGTAGGTGATCGTGCCATCGGCATTCACCGTGACCGAGCCATGCGCCGGATCGCTCGCCCAGGTCACCTTGAGCGGATCGCTGTCGGGATCGCTGTCATTCGAGAGCACGGCGATCGTCTGCGCGGTGTTGTACTTCACGTTCGCGCTGTCGTTGACAGCGTTCGGATCGGAGTTCTTGTCGCAATCATCGTCGTCGTGATGATAGTAATAATAAGTCATCCCCAACTCTCCTTTACCGTCCGCTTGGCTCCATGGCCCCGCGCCGTGTCTTCCCTTTGGCGCAAAGCGGCAGCGCCATGACGTGGCCGGACCCGAAGTCCGAACGTGAATGTCGAGAAGAATTGGCCAGCGTCAGCGCGCGCGGGCGCTGCCAGCAAAGTCGCCGCAGATCGCTCCGCGTCTCCTTTGCCCTAAAGGTCGAGGCCGTTATGGATCGGTCCCCTTGGCAGCGCCGGGCGAGCTCTCTTTCGACAACTCTTCTCTTCGGCCACCCCCATGGCCAAAAGCCCCCCAGCAGGGCTTGGCCTCAATTTGCCCTTCTGATCGCCACAAAGAAAAGGGGAATTTGCCGCTTTCTTGCCTCATTTCGGGGGATTGCTTGAAAAACAAGCACCAATAATCCGAATCGCGAAGTGCCTGTTTTCAAACGACGTTTCTATTTTGCAAAAGATCGACCTATCTTTTTGTCGGAAAACTTGCCAAAGTTTTGCCACATTTAAACTAAGGGTTGTGCGCCGATTGTGGGGCCTGTCTTAAAAGGCGAAAAACTGTCTTCAATTTAGCGACAATACCTTAATCGATTTGTTTCCCGGAGCGGCCTAAATCGCGACCATATTTCTGCCGCGAATATGTCCCAATTGTCCTCAACATTGCCGCAATCCGGCATCTGATGCCCGTTTGTTCTGAGAACGAAACGAGATTTCCCCGAATCATCTTTTGATAACCACGTATCACGATGCCGGGGTCTGCCCCAATTTCGCCCGATTTGGACAGAGCGGCCCCGGACACGGAAAACACCCGCGCAGGACACGGCAAAGCGCACCGGTCGGATCACCGTCGGCGCATGGATCGATCATTTTCGGAAGGTCTGGTGCCCGAGGTCGGATTCGAACCGACACGCATTGCTGCGGCGGATTTTGAATCCGCTGCGTCTACCATTCCGCCACTCGGGCCCAGTTCGAGTCCTCTAGCGCGCAGCCGCGCCCGAGGCAAGTACGCTTAGAGGTTACGCGTTGAAAACGTGTCGCATTGCTTGAGATCGCCGCTCTGATAGCCCCGCTCGAACCAGCGCTGCCGCTGGGCGGAACTGCCATGGGTGAAGCTGTCGGGCATCGGCACCCTGCCCGCCTCGCGCTGCAGCGTATCGTCGCCGATCTGCGCGGCGGCGTTCATCGCCTCGGAGATGTCACCCGGTTCTATCGCGCCAATCTGATCCTCGGCCCGGCGCGCCCAGATCCCCGAGAAGCAATCGGCCTGCAACTCGATCCGAACCGAGAGCGCGTTGGACTGAGCCTCGGAGCTTTGCGCGCGCACTTCATTAACCTTACTGAGAATCCCCAGCTCATCCTGCACGTGATGGGCCACCTCATGCGCGACCACATAAGCGGCGGCGAAATCGCCCCGCGCACCGAGCTGCTGGCTCAGCGTGTCGAAAAACGCCGTGTCGAGATAGACCTTCTGATCGCCCGGACAGTAGAACGGCCCCGTCGCGCCGCTCGCATTGCCACAGGGCGATTGCGTGATGCCACTATAGAGGACCAGCACCGCCGGATCGTATTGCCGCCCCAGATCGGATTGGAACACGCCCTGCCAGACCTCTTCGGTATCGGCCAGCGTCACCGAGACGAAATCGCCCATCGCCTTCTCGCGATCGCTCAGTTCGCCAGATTGCGTGACCACCTGCCCCGAGCCGCCCGACCCGCCGTCAAGCAGCGGCGTCAGATCGATCCCGAGGAAATAGGCCACCACGACGATCGCGACGACGCCCAGGCCACCGCCACCCAGACGGATCGCGCCGCCCCCTGCCCTGCGCTGGCCGCGCCGGTCCTCGATATTGCGGCTGCCGCGCCGCCCTCGCCATTGCATTCGCGAATGCCTCCCTCGCTTTTATGTGAAGTCTAGCGTGAGGCCGGGAAAAGCAAAGGTGCAACGCGCGTGACTTGACCTTGCGGCCCGCGCAGGAGATGAAGCGAACCGAGCAGCAAGGAAAAGGATGCCGCCATGATCCGCCGCATCTACGACTGGACGATGGCCCGCGCGAGCCACCCGCATGCGATGTGGTATCTCGCCGCTGTCGCCTTCATCGAAGCCTCGGTCTTCCCGATCCCGCCCGACGTGCTGATGATCCCGATGATCCTCGCGCGGCCCTGGGCGGCATGGCGCATCGCGTTGGTGGCGACCCTGTCGTCGGTCGCGGGCGGCTGTCTGGGCTATCTGATCGGCTATGGTTTCATGGATGCGATCGGCAAGCCGGTGCTGGATTTCTACGGCAAGGCCGACGACTTCAACTCGCTCGCCGCCCGGTTCAACGAAATGGGCGGATGGGCCGTGCTGATCGCGGGCGTCACGCCCTTCCCCTACAAGGTGATCACGATCTTCGCCGGCGCCACGAACCTGAGCCCGGTGCTCTTCCTCGGCGTCTCCTTTGTCGCCCGTGCGCTACGCTTCTTCGTGGTCGCGGGGCTCTTGTGGAAATTCGGCGAACCGATCAAAACCTTCATCGAGCGCTGGCTCGGTCCGCTCTTTACTATCTTCGTCATCCTGCTGATCGGCGGGTTCTATCTTCTGAAATATCTCTGAGGCCCCCGATGCAAGACCGCATGCAAACCCTGACCTCCTTCCGCAGCCTCGTGGGCTTCGCCGCCGCGGGCTCCGCCTTCGTGCTCGCCGGGGCCTTCGTCTTTCAGGCGTTCGGCTACGCGCCCTGCCATCTGTGCCTGCTGCAACGCTGGCCGCATCTGGCCGCCGCAATCATCGGGATCGTGATCCTCACCTTCCGCCTGCCCGGCTGGACTGCCCTTCTCGGGATGCTGGCCGCGCTGACCACCTCGGTCATCGGCTTCTATCACTCGGGCGTCGAGCGGAAGATCTTCGAGGGCCCCACCGACTGCACCTCGAGCGCCGTCGACACGACCGTCTCCGCCGCCGACCTGCTCAAGCAGATCAACGAGGCCCCGCTGGTGCGCTGCGACGAGATCCCGTGGGACATCTTCGGCATTACGATGGCGAACCTCAACGCGGTCGGCTCGCTCGTGCTGGCAGGCATCTGGCTCTGGGCCTTCCTGAAATCGCGCCGCGCCTGAGCGGGGGCAAAGCCCCTTGCTCCGCCCGGGAAACCGCGCCAAGAACCGCGCATGAGCGAATCCAGACCTGATATTCTGTGCATCGGTTCGGTCCTGTGGGACATCATCGGCCGCGCCTCGGTGCATATGCATGAAGGCTCCGACGTGCCGGGGCGGATCGAGCGGCTGCCCGGTGGGGTCGCGATGAATATCGCGATGACGTTGCGCCGCTATGGGCTGAAACCTGCGGTTCTGACCGCGCTGGGGCGCGACAGTCAGGGCAACGACCTGATCCAGTCCGCCGAGGTTCTGGGCGTCGATTGCAACTATCTGTATCGCTCCGACGATCTGCCGACCGACCGCTATATGGCGATCGAGGGCGCGAACGGGCTGATTGCGGCCATCGCGGATGCGCATTCGCTGGAGGCTGCGGGCGAGAAGATCCTCGCGCCGCTCGCGGATGGGCGGCTCGGCACGGAAAACGAGCCGTGGACCGGCGCCATCGCGCTCGACGGCAATCTCACCGAGGCGCTGCTCAGCCAGATCGCGCATTCGCCGCTTTTCGCCAAGGCCGATCTGCGCGTGGCCCCCGCCAGCCCCGGCAAGGCGGAACGGCTGACGCCGCTGCTGGCCCATCCCGCGGCGACGCTTTACGTCAATCTCGAAGAAGCGGGCATTCTGTGCCAAGGCCGCTTCGACAGCGCCCAGCATGCCGCCGAGACCCTGCTGGAGCGCGGAGCGCAACGCGTGCTGGTGACCGATGGCGGCAAGGCGGCCGCCGACGGCAGCGCTGTGGCAGGCAACGTGATTTCCTCCGCCCCGCCCCCTGTCCTCGTGACCCGCGTGACCGGCGCGGGCGATACTTTCATGGCCGCGCATCTCGTGGCCGAACAGCGCGGCGCGGACCGCAAGGAGGCGCTCGAGAGCGCCCTGACCGCCGCCGCGCGCTATGTTTCCGGAGAACTCGCCACATGAACGCCCCCCTCACCTTCGCCACCGAAGTCGCTGACGCGAAAGAACAAAACCGTCCGATCGTCGCACTGGAATCGACGATTATCACGCACGGGATGCCTTATCCGCAGAACCTCGAGACCGCGCAGGCGGTCGAGGCGGAGATCCGCAAGGCGGGCGCGGTGCCCGCGACGATCGCGGTGATGGGCGGCAATATCCATATCGGGCTGGA
>NZ_DFRG01000010.1:16786-17524 GCF_002378135.1 Thioclava sp. UBA3469 | reverse complement strand
GGGCAGATGCCGCGCGAGCGCATTGTGCAGCGCCTGCCGGCCCGCCGCGTCGCGCTGCTCCGACAGCGCCGCCGCGATGTCATTGCCCGGCGCCAGATCGATCTTGAGCGTGTCGCCCTCGCGCCAATAGCTGGAGATTTGCAGGATGGCGGGCCCTGACAGCCCGCGATGGGTGAACAGCAGATCCTCGGCGAAATGCGTCTTGCCGAGGCGCAGATCGACGGGCCGCGCGAGACCCGACAGCGGCGCAGTGCGCGCCAGATCCTGCTCGGCGAAGGTCAGCGGCACCAGAGCGGGCCGCGTCTCCACGATATCGAGGCCGAATTTCTGCGCGATCTCGTAGCCGAGGCTGGACGCGCCCATCTTCGGGATCGACTTGCCGCCCGTAGCCACGATCACCGAAGCCGCGCGGATCGGGCCTTGCGAGGTTGTGACGAGGAAGCCGTCGCCCGCGCGCTCCACGCGCTCGATCTCCGTCTCGAGCGACAGCACGCCCCCTGCCGCGCGCAGATCGCGCAGCAGCAGGTCGATGATCTGCGTGGCCTTCCCGTCGCAGAAGAGCTGTCCGAGATGCTTCTCGTGCCAGGCGATCCCCGCCGCATCGAGCCGCGCGATGAAATCCGCGGGCGTGTAGCGCGACAGCGCCGAGAGCGCGAAGCGGGGATTGCGCGACAGGAATCGCTCGGTCGCATTTTGCCGGGTCAGGAGACGGTTGGTGAAGTTGCACCGCCCGCCGCC
>NZ_DFRG01000010.1:16196-16477 GCF_002378135.1 Thioclava sp. UBA3469 | reverse complement strand
GGTGAAGTTGCACCGCCCGCCGCCAGAGATTCGAATCTTCTCGCCCGGACGCCGCGCGTGGTCGAGCACCCGCACCGAGCGCCCGCGCCGCGCCGCCTCGATCCCGGCCATCAGTCCGGCAGCCCCTGCGCCCAACACTAAAACATCGCAATTTTCCATGCCGTCTCGCTTGCCGTAGCGGCGCGTGACGCGCAATCGAAATTTGTCGGATTTTCCTCTTGAAGCCCCGCGCCCACTTGGCTACATACCCCCCCACGTTGGGGCGTAGCCAAGTGGTAAGG
>NZ_DFRG01000010.1:14281-15838 GCF_002378135.1 Thioclava sp. UBA3469 | reverse complement strand
CGAATCCTACCGCCCCAGCCACTTTTCTCAGTAGAACTGAATTGTTTTAGGTTTCTCTGGCCGCTCAGGCCGTGAGATCGTCGTCTGCTTGGCTTGGTAACAGGCGGCGGCGACGCGACGTCTCCAGAGCTGCGCTCTCTCGACCCAAACGACGGCCACAAATCGCAGCCCCCTTCGCTCGAGGACGGACGGCTTCACTTCGCCGCCGGAATCACGCTGACCAACTATTCCAACCGGACCTTCATGTGGTCGCGCCGAACAACAGCTCGAACGCGTTTTCACAATTGAAAACGGCGCCGTTTTGGTGGCGCATGTCGGTCATCTAAGGGGAGGAGGAGGCGGTGACCTCAGGGAGGAGGAGAGAGGCCACCGCCAATTTCCGAGGCTCAGGGAGGAGGAGAGAGCCTCAGGAACTGTTGCAACGATTTGCTCGATGCGTTGAAATCTTTTTCGCACAAATGCTGCGCCGCAGAAACAGTTTATTCGACATAGCCGCGCTGCGCCTTCCGCATAGCTGACGGCGGATCACGATCCGTGCTGCGGGGCACTGACCTCGGCCGACAGACCCGGGGCCAGTCGTTGGGCCTGCGGTTGATCGGGGTCGATCGCGATCCGGACCGGCACACGCTGTGCGATCTTGGTGAAATTCCCGGTCGCATTAGAGCCCGACAACAGGCTGAACTGCCCCGCCGTCGCGGGCGAGAACCGCTCGATATGGCCTTTGAACTGCGTCTTTCCGAGCGCATCGACGGTAAAGGTCACTGGCTCGCCCATCTGCAGCCCCGCAAGCTGGGTCTCCTTGTAATTCGCGATCAGCCAGAGATCGGAGGGCACGAGCGAAACCAGCGTGCTCCCGGCGCTGACGAATTTGCCGACTCGCGCCGAGACCTGACCCAGCCTCCCATCCTCGGGCGCACGGATCACGGCGTGGTCGAGCGCCACCTGCGCCGCATCCAGCGCGGCCTGCGCCGCATCGGTTTTCGCGGCGAGCGAGCGTTTGTTCAACTGTGCCGTCTGAACCGCTTGCTCGGCCACGTCGATGGCGCTTTGCGCTTCCTGCACGCCCGCCTTCGCCTGATCGAGCGTGAGCTGCGCCTGATCGGCATCCGATTGCGAGACATAGCTTTTCTTCGTCAGTTTTGACGCCCGGTCGCGCGCGGTCTGCGCCGTGGCTTGAGCTGCTTTCGCCGAGGCGAGCGAAGCCTGCTTCGCCTCGAGCGTCGCCTTCGCCGAATTCACCGCCTGCGCCCCGTTCGACTGCGCGGCCTTCGCCGTCTCCAGCGCAGCCTGCGCCTGCTCCACCGCCGCTTTCAGCGCGCGATCGTCGAGACGCACCAGCACATCGCCCTTGTTGACCTCTTCGAAGTCGCTGACAGGAACGTCCGTGACCTCGGCCGCGACCTGTGCAGAGATCGGCGTAACTTTGCCCTGCAGATAGGCATTGTCGGTCCAAGCGACGTCAGAACGGAACGGCGGCAGGCGCCATGCATAGAGCACGGTCGCGACACCGGCGAGCGCGATGAGAAGGATCAGGGCGGAAGCGAGATAGCGGCGGGA
>NZ_DFRG01000010.1:574-13963 GCF_002378135.1 Thioclava sp. UBA3469 | reverse complement strand
GCGGGTCTGTGACATCGGATCAACTCGTAAAAACAGGGGTGAAGGGCGTAAGGCGCAGGCGCGGGAGGGGCCAGCTTCGGTGCAGGGCGACATGGGCGATCAGCCCGGCCAAGGCCGCCAGCGCGAACCAGAACACGGCGCGGAACGCATCGTCATAGGCGAGAATGGTGGCCTGCTGCTGCACCGTAGACGCGACGGAAGACAGCGCGGCCCCTGCCCGCGCCCCGGCATCCGCAGTCTGGCTGCCCAGCGATGCGGCACTCTGCGCGAGGGTCTGGCTCAACATCGGGTTGTCGGCCGAGATCTGCGGCGAAAGCTGCGCCATGTGATAGGCGGTGCGGTCGACCACCAAGCTCCGGAACAGCCCCGACCCGATGACCCCGCCGATGGATTGCGTGGCCAGAAACAGCACGACGAAGCTCAGCAGGTAATGCGGCCCCTTCGCGAAGGCAGCTCCCAACCCTTTCGCCATCGCAGGCGGCAGGAACAGGATACCGGCAAAGCCGATCATCGCTTGGCTGAGATACATCTGCTCGGGCCCGGTGAGCGCGGTCGATTGCGAGTCGAGCCACGCCCCTGCCGCGATCAGCACCAGCGCGATCCCGTGGAACAGCGGCGCGCGCGCCCCGCTATTGGTCAGCATCAGGACACCGGTCGCGGCCAACATCGACAACGCGATGATCCCGAACAGCAGCTGCTCTTGTCCGGGCTGCAGCCCCATCGTGCGCAGGAAACCGACGGCGCCCGCGCTTTGTTCGGCCAGCGCGATGCGGAACACCAGCAGGGTCCCCGCCAGGTGCAGGATCGGCGGGCTCAGCAGCCAATGGAAATCGATCAGCGGATTGGCCCGCTGCATTTCGATCAGCACCGCGCCCGCGACCATCACGATCGCAGCGACGAGCGCCACGCCCAGCCATTCGGTCTGCGTCCAGTAGTCGAGCGCACCGAACATGAAGACGCTTGTGAACGCACCGAAGCCAACCGCGAGCAGCGTGAAAGAGACGAAATCGAGCGGCTTGAGAACCTTTTGCAGCGGGCGCGGCGTCAGTGGCAGCGCGAAGATCAGTGCCAGCGCCACCAGCGCCATGCCCATCTGGAACAGGCTCACCGCGTGCCAACTGGCATTCGCGGTGAGTTCGGGCAGCAGCACCCGCGCCAAGGGCCTGCCCACCATGATCATCGTCAGCACGGCGGGGATCGCGACCTTGAGGCGCTGAGCGGCGGGTATGGCCTCCAGCATGTAAAGAAAGCCGAGGCTCGACAACGGGGCCGCGGCGCAGCCGCTCAGGAAGGCCACGATGACCGCGGAATGCAGGTCGTCCACCCAGAGGTTGAGCACCATCGCCAGCACGAAGCAGACGATCCCGACCTCGGCGAAGCGGCGCAGGCCGAACTGGTCGCGGATGCGGATCAGCATCAGCGGCATCGAGGCGCGCGGCGCCATGAAGGCGGCCATCACCCAATAAGTGTGGTTCGTGGTTGCGTGCAGATCGCCCGCCAGCTGCGGCAGATTGGCCGAGACGAAGCCGGTCGCAAGCGACTGCGACAGGGCCACGAAGACGGCGGCGCTGGCATAGACGATCCGCTTGCCTGCGGAATGGTCGGGCTCCGCAGGCGCGGCGGGCTGGGGCGCGGTCTCCGGCTCGGCGGTCTCTGCCTCTGCGGCCTCGTTTTGCGTGACCTCAGCCTCTTTGGCCGGGGCCGCCTCGGGCCGCATGCGCTCGCGCGGCGATACCGGTCCGGCGGCCGTCGGACGCGCATCCGGGCCGTTGATGTCGCGAATCTGGGAATTCATTGGCCGCGCATCCTTTCGAGATTGGCCTGCATCCGCTCCATCGTCTTGCGGGCGCGGGCGACCTCCTCGGCGTCGATACCGTCGTAGAGCTTCGCACGCAGCGCCTCGACGAAGGTCTCGATCTCGGAGGCATTTGCGCGGGCATGTTCGGTGAGGAAAATCTGGCGGACGCGTTTGTCGTCGGGATCGGCGCGGCGCTCCACGAAATCGAGCTTTTCCAGTCCGTCGAGCGTCCGGTTCAGCGTCGGCGTCTCAATCGCCAGCGTCTCGGCCAGCTGCGTCTGGTTCAGCCCCTCGTCGCGGGAGATCGCAAGGATCGCCTGCGCCCGCGCGAAGGTCAGCCCCATGTCCCGCGCCTGCGCGTCGAACATCGCGCGCACCGACCGCGCCAGCAGCATCATCGTGCGCGTCAACTCGGCACGGTCGCGGCGGGCGGCTTCGGTGGGTGCGGATGTAATGGCGGCGCGGTCGGACATGGGGGCCTCGGGAATAAAGTTAGCCTGCTAACGTTTTCGTCCCATCCCACATATCCTCTGGGTCGCGAGGATCAACAGAGGCAGCCCGCACAGGGGGCCGTGCGAAATTGCGAAAGCCGCTGGGATCGCGCTGCGCATTCAGCGCGAGCGCTCAGGCACCGAGCAAGGTCACAAGACCGAGACCAGCGCCCACCAGCATGACCAGCGACAGCGTCACCGTCGCGATCACACGCGGCCCGGCGGCGGCTACCGCCCGCGCATCGACGCCAAGCCCCAGCGCCGCCATCGCGATCACCGTCAGGATGGATGCCCCCTGCCCCATGGGCGCAAGCGCAGCCTCCGGCAGCGCCCCGGCAGAGCGCAGCACGATCATCCCGAGAAACCCGAGGATGAAGAGCGGCGGCATCAGCCCGCGCCGCACACGTCCCTCCGGCGCGGCAGAGCGCCCGTCGGTTGGCAGATGCGGCGCGAGAAGCGACAGAACCACCGTAATCGGCCCCAGCATCAGGACGCGCACCAGCTTCACCAGCGTGCCGAGCTGGATCGCCGCGGCCCCCATCGGCGCTGCGGCCGCCAGAACCTGCGGCACCGCGTAGACCGTGATCCCCGACAGGATGCCGTAGCCGTTCACACTCATACCTCCAACATGACCGACGACGGGCAGCAACAGCACCACCGCCACGCCCAGCACGGCGGTGAACGCGATTGCGGCACTGACATCGTCGCTGTCGGCGTCGATCACCGGGGCGACGGCGGCGATGGCGGAATTGCCGCAGATACCGTTGCCGCAGGCGATCAGAAGCGCCATGCGGGCCGGTAGGCGCAGGGCCCGCCCCAGCAAGTAGGCGGCGGGCACCATCAGCGCGACCACCGCGACGATGCCGCCCAGAAGCCCCGGCCCCACCGACAGAAGCGTCTGGGCGCTCACCGAGGCCCCGAGCAACACGATCGCGATCTCCAGCACCGTCTTGGCGGAAAATCGGATACCGGCTTCGAACCGTGCAGGCGGCGTCCAGAGGTAGCGCACTACCGCACCGATGAGGATCGCCAACACCAGCGGTTCCAGCCATGCCGCACCGAACAGCGCGTGCTCAGCCAAACCGCCCAAGGCCGCGAGCGCGGCGACGCCGATGCTCAACCCAAGCCCCGGCGCGAAGGCGCGAAGCGCAAGCCGCGGGCGGGTGAGGCTGCAGGCAAGGGTCGAATGGTGCGGCACGGTGGCCTCCTATCGTCAGGTCTTGCCCTGTAATTGCCCGCGCCAATTCATTCTTCAAACGAAATGTTTTTGTCGATATGATCGATTTTATCGATTATTCGAACCAGAGACACGCATGACCCCCGAACAACTCCGCGTTTTCGTCGCGGTCGCGGAAGAGCAGCACATGACCCGCGCCGCCGCCCGGCTGAACATGACGCAATCGACGGCCTCAGCCGCCATTGCGGCGCTTGAGGCGCGTCATGAGATCAAGCTGTTCGACCGGATCGGGCGAGGGATATCACTGACCGAGGAAGGCCGTGCCTTTCTGCCCGAGGCGCGTGCGGTACTGGCACGGTTTGCCGAGGCGGAGGCGATGCTTGCCGAGACCCGCGGCCTCGAACGCGGGCATATCCGCCTGATCGCCAGCCAGACCATCGCGGGCTACTGGCTGCCGCCCTACCTTGCCGCTTTCCGGCAAGCCCGCCCGGGGATCGAGGTCACGCTTGAGATCGGCAACACGCAGGAGGCGGCGGAACGTCTGCGCGCGGGCCTGCACGATCTTGCGCTCGTCGAGGGCGATGTCGAGGATGCGAAGCTGGAGCGGGTTCAGATCGGGGCGGATCAGCTGATGCTGGTCAGCGCCGCGCCGCCCCCCGGCAAGCTGGATGCGCGCGCGCTGAGCAAAGCGAGTTGGGTGCTGCGCGAGCCGGGCTCTGGCACGCGCTCTACCGCGGAAGCGGCCCTCGCCGATCTGGGTGTCGCGCCGCACGCGCTCTCAGCGGCGCTGGTCCTGCCCTCGAACGAGGCAGTGCTGAGCGCGGTCGAGGCTGGGGCCGGGATCACCATTCTCTCGGCCCATGTCGTCGCGCGGTCGCTAAGCCTTGGAACAGTCCGGGACTGGGATTTGCACCTCGCGCCGCGGCCCTTCTATGCGCTGCGTCACCGCGACCACCATGTCAGCCACGCCACGCGCGACCTGCTGGCTCGCATCGATCAGTCCCAGCTCGACGATCTCACTCGGACGGAATGAACCAATTCGCGAGCTTCGCCTCGATCTCCGAGGGAAGCGCGGGCTTCGGGCAGACAGCCGCACCGGGATAGCGCTCGCGCAGCTGATTGGCCTCGGCATGGCCGGAATGGAACAGGAGCGGCACGCCCGCCTTGTGCAGATGATCGGCCAGTTCGTAGACTTCGCCATCGGCCAGCATCACGTCGAGGATCGCAGCGCCGGGCAAACGATCTCGGACCAGGTCCAGCCCCGCGCGCACGGTGGCGCACGGTCCCCAGACCTCCATCCCGAGATCCTCGAGCATGAACTGAAGATCAAGCGCGACGACGGCTTCATCTTCGACAAGGAGCACCTCGCTCGGTGCTTTCTCAGTCAGCGTCGCCATCGATTTCATGCGCGAAGATAATCCTGTTGCAACGGCTTTCCGGCGTCTGACGCGTGTCGACCCGCGCCGATATCTGGCTTGCGGAAATATCGACCAACGTCGAGCCGAAGCCCTGTTTGTTCGTGTCGAGCTGCAACGCTTCACGGTACCGCTCGTTCCACGAAAGTATCACGGTATCGTCGTTTTCCATCGACCATGTGATCTCGAGATCACCCTCTCGCGGCCCCAATACCCCATATTTAGCGGCATTAGTGCTCCATTCGTGGAAAATCAGCGCAAGAGCCGTCAGGTGATGCGTCGGCACATCAACATCCGGCCCATCGATCAGGAATTTCGACGGGTCGTCATAGGGGGCCAGAGTCGTTTCGATCACCTCGCGCAGCGGGATCGCCGCACCAGAGGTTCGGGTGCGCGCCAGATCATGCGAGCGCGCAAGCGCGTTGATCCGCTGGCCCACATCCTCGACCAACTCGCGCGGGCTGGCCGCCGAACGCCCCGCGATGCGCAGCATGCCCGAGACGATGGAGAACAGGTTCTTCACCCGGTGGTTCATCTCGCGCAGCATCAGCTCGCGCATCTGCGCCGCCTCTTCATCGGCGGTGATGTCGACGCTGAGCCCCAGCAGGCGGTGCTCCTTGCCTTCGCCCATCATCCGGCCCGTCGCGCGCAGATGGCGCTTCGTGCCGGAGGGGAGGTCGAGCTCGTAGTCGACTTCCAGTTCAGAACCGTTGTCGCGGGCCTCGCGCACCGCCTGTTCGACACGGGCACGGTCATGCTCTGCGACACGTTCGAAGAACCGCGCGATCGGATAGGTACCGGCCGCGTCGAGTTCGAAGAAGGCGGCGACGGATTCGTCGATTTCAACGTCTCCGCTCGGCTCGATAATCGACCAGACCCCGATCTGCGCGATCTCCAGCGCAAGTTGCAGCCGCTCGCCCTTCTGCGTCAGCTCGGTCTCGAGGCGCAGTGCCTCGGTGATATCGGTGAAGACGAGCGTCGCCCCTTCGACATCGCCGCGCGAATTCAGATACGGCGTCGCGGAGAGCGACCAGACCTTGCCCAGTTCGGTGGACTTGACCCGGCGCGGCCGCGGCAATTCGCCTTCAAGGATCGTATTAATCAATTCGATCATCACCTCGGGCGTGTCGAGCAGGTTCTGGATGTCGTCGAGCGGACGTCCGCGATCGCTGCCGCGCAGGCGGATCATCTCGCTCGCGCCATCGGTGAAGTTGCGCAGGCGCAGCTTGCGATCGACCGTCACCAGCGCATGCAGCTTGGAATCGAAGATGTTGCGCAGATCGGCATTCGCGGTCGAAAGCTCCTCGACCTTGGTCTTGAGTTCGTCATTGACCGTCGCGAGCTCTTCGTTTGTCGATTGCAACTCCTCGTTCATCGACATCATTTCCTCGTTCGAGGATTTCAGCTCTTCGTTGGCGGTCTCCAGCTCTTCGACCGTCGTGCGCAGGCGGTTGCGGGTCGCGCGCAACTCGGCTTCCAGCACCTGCACATGGCTTTCCGACGGCGCGATCTCGTCGAAATCATATTCGTCCAACGCTTCGAACGGGCCACGGTCGCGGAAAACGATCAGCAGCGTATCGTCGGAGAGCGGATCGGCCAGCACATCGACACGCTGCCGCCCGGTTTCCGAGATCACTTCGACGTCGCGCACGATCTTGCGCGTGCCAAGCTCCGCCGACTCGCGGATCACCGCAGAGAGCGCCTCGCGCAGGCCCGCCCGCGCGAGCGATTGTGCATAGCCCTGCCCGGTCTCGGACGGGTCGATCTCAAGATACTTGCCCAAGCGACCCGTCGCGGCGAGGATCGCCCCGTCGCGATCGACATTCAGCGTCGCGGGCGCATAAAGATCGAGGATACGATTACTGGCCAAGGTCGTGTTCCAGTCTTTGGTTCTTCTGTCAGTCGTCTTCGGTCGGAGTGGCGCAAGTCGCGCATGAGGGTCGGAGCGCATCGGCAGTTCGGTCGGATAAGGAGACCGGGGCCCTATGCTGCGGAAGATGCGCATCGCGCCATCTATGGGATCGAAAAGTTCCTCATGCCGCCCGATCGTCTCGGATGGGCCGAGGAAGAGAACGCCGCCCGGATTGAGCGCGTAATGGAAGATCGGCAGTGCCCGCGCCTGCAACTTCTCTCCGAAATAGATCAGCAGATTGCGGCACGACACCAGATCGAGCCGCGAGAACGGCGGGTCCTTGATCAGCGAATGCGGCGAGAAGCGCACCCGGTCACGCAGTGCGGCGGTGATCTGGAAATTGCCCTCACGCCCGATCGTGTAGAGATCGCGGTACCTTTCGGGCAGATCGAGCAGGACCGAGACCGGATACCGCCCCTCACGTGCGATCGCGAGCATCCGCTCGTCGATATCGGTGGCGAAGATCTGGAAATCGATCTCCTTGCCGCTCGCATGGATCGCCCGGTCGATGAGCATCGCCAGAGTGTAGGCTTCTTCGCCGCTCGAACAGCCCGGCACCCAGATGCGCAGCGCGCCGCCATCATCGGCCTTCTCGACCATCGGCTTGATCGCCGTCTCGTTGAGCGCTTCGAAATGCGCGCTGTCCCGGAAGAAGCGGGTGACATTGATCAGCAGGTCGCCCAGCAGCGCCAGAGGCTCGTCCTCTTCGCGCTCGAGCCGTTCGAGATATTCGCGCGGGTGCAGAATGCCCACCACCTGCATCCGGCGCTGGATCCGACGCTCGAGGGTCGAGCGCTTGTATTGCGCGAAATCATGCCCCGTCAGACGGTTCAGCGCCGCACAAATCTCATCGAGCGTTCCGGAAACCGGCGGTGCCGTGTTCACCTGATCCGGGTCGACATTGCGGAACTCGGTGATCCGCGCGATCACGTCGGACGGCGCGCTGACCACGTCGACCATCCCGGTCGCGACCGCCGAATTCGGCATGGAATCGTAACGCGCGGTGGCATCCTGCGCGATGCAGAAGCCGCCATGCTCCTTCACCGCCCGCAGCCCGACAGAGCCATCCGTGCCGGTGCCCGACAGGATCACGCAGACCGCGCGGCGCCCGAGATCCTGACCCAGCGACACGAAGAAATCGTCGATCGGACGGCGCAGACCGCGGGGTTGGGCGAATTCCGAAAGCTTCAGGCGCCCGTTCTCGACCTCCAGCCCGTAACCCGGCGGGATTGTGTAGACATGCCCGGCCTCCAGCTTCGCGCCATCTTCGGCCTGAAGCACTTCGAGCGAGGTCGACCGGCCGAGCAATTCCGCCAGAAGCGACTCGTGGTTCGGATCGAGATGCTGAACCACGACATAGGCGCTGGGGTCGTCCACCCGCGCGGGCTCCAGAAGATCGCGAAGCGCTTCAAGCCCACCAGCGGAGGCGCCGATGCCGACAACGTATAGATCCTCGGGGGCGTCCGTCACTGCACGGCCCACCGATCCGCGCAGCGCGCGTCCAAAAGGGCGCGGCCTGCGCGCCCTTCTCTATAGTTCTCTTTGCAGTTCATCCGGAGATCGGTGTCACTAGCCTCAGGGCCCTGCAATAACATTTGACATAGTACTGAACACATAACCGTGGCCGCAGCCATTCTTAGCCCTCGCGGTAGATAATCGTGGCCATTGTGGAGAGGCTCTCCGACAGAACCTTGGCAGAGCCGATCATCGCAAGGCCGAATCCGCGCGACATCGCGGCGAGATCGTCGGCATTGCGCAGCAGGCTCTCGTCATGCGCGGCGATATCGACCTTCACGTTCTGACGTTCCGCCGCGGAGGTCAGGTCGAACTGCGACCCGAGAAACAAGCGCGTCTCTCCATTGGGTTCGCGCAGACGCGTCATGAAGACGAAATTCTGGAAGGTCTCGCCATTCGCGCGGCTGTTGGTGACACGGAAACGGCCCGCGGAGATGTCTTCGTCGTCGATGAATTCCCGCATCGCAGAGCGTTCTTCTTCGGTCGCGGCCCCAGCCTGGAGGAAGCGGCAGTTCTGCCCCAGCACCTCTTCAGCGGAATACCCGGTCAGATTGAGAAACGCCTGATTCACGTAGACGAGTGGCACGTCATCCCGATCGGCCGCGGCAATGGTCAGCGCGACATTCGACTTGTCGCAATAGCTGACCAGCGCATCTGGCAAATCGTAATCTTGATAAACGGGCATGAAGCCTCCGCTGCGTTCGAGAAAACAAGATTGATCATTGCGCGGAAAAGTCCAGCGCGCGAGGCGAAATACCACCGATAACCGATTTGAAGGGGAGGGATGGTACCGCCTCCCCGGCTTGAACGGGGGACCTCTGGATCCACAATCCAGCGCTCTAACCAACTGAGCTAAGGCGGCACTGGCGCGGGATTTAGCCCCCTCGCGCGCGGAATGCAAGTGTCCGATGACGAGAAATTCGCACCAAGTCTTGCCTGCGCACGTCGCGGGGGTTAGGTGCATTTTCCATCCAACCTCTCAGGAGTTTTCGATGAGCATCGACAAGGAAAGCGACATCTCCGCGAATCTGCAAATCGGCCCGACCTCGCTCGGGATGGTGCGGATCTATGTCGAGGGCGAAGGCGTCGAGCTACCGCTCGATTTCGATCCCGACGAGGCGATGGAAATCGCCGAAGAACTGCAGGCCGCTGCGGAAGCTGCGCGTGAAATGAGCAAGGGCGGCAAGGGCAAGAAGCGCTGAGCCTCAAAATCCGGGCGGAATCGCGCCCGGATCGCACAGCCGCTGCAACCGCCGTGCCGACGCGCGCGCGAAATCGAGCGTCAGCGCCTTGCGCCGCGCCGGCGCAAGCTTGGATAGCGGCGCCTCGCGGATCATCTCGGCCCCGTAGCCATCCGCGATGAACAACCCCGTCCCCTCGGGCAGAAGATCCGTGGGGAAATCCTGATCCACCGCCCAGAAATAGCGGTCGCACCACTCCAGATAGCCGTCCCATTTCCGATCCGAGGTGAAATCGGCGCGGCTCGACTTGCACTCCACGATCCAGATTTCGCCCTTCCGGTCGATCGCCATCAGATCGGCGCGCAGCCTTGGGCGCAGCACCATTTCCGGCAAGCTGTCGAGCCCCAGCTCGGACAGCGCGCGGGCCGTGCCACGCGCGAGCACCTGGCCCGGCTGAAGTTCGGAAAGCGGAATCTGCGTCATGCGGACAAACATGAACGAAGTGTGAACAAAAGTCCAGTCGCCCAGCACACGTGCCCTTCCCCGCGGCACCTGGGGCGCGCGAGGCGCGCTGTTCATTCTCCCCCCTTGTCGGAACCCGATTTCACCCCTATCTGGGGGTCTGACGGTTACTGCTCTTTCTGTGAAAGACCCTTTTCCAGTGGCCTATACCATTCCTGAGGGAGCTGGCTCTGCCGGGGTCCTGGCCTCGGTATCTGGCGCCCACCTGACTTTTCAGGTCTCCGGGAACTCTCGTCTACACGTCTGCTGCGGTTTCCGTCACCCTACCCTTCGCAAGACAGCAAAAAGCCCCGCCGGATCGGTCGGGGCTTTTGTCGTCTTGGGACGTGGATGCGCTCAGCGGCGCAACTGCATCTGCTGGCGCGACTTGGGCGTATCGAGCGGAACCGGGATCGCCAGATGCTCGGCCGCCATATTGGTGGGGATGCCGTCGCGTTTACCGCCGCCGGAACTGTCGTCATCCTCGGCCATGCGCATGACCGCGATCGCGAATTGCACGCCAGAGAAGACGATCGTGTTGAACACGACCAGCAGCGCCATCGCGATATAGCCGATATCGGACGTGAAGATCAGATGGCGAAGATTGCCGACATTGAAGCCGAGAAGAAGGCCAACGAAGGCAAGCGCGATGAAGAAGCCGATGACGACGTTCTTGATGTAGAGCCGGACCAGTTCGGGCATGAAAAATCCTCCTGCTTACCTCACAATCTAGTGCATATTCCCAAGTTTCAAACAGGGAAACGGGCGGCGAATGCGAGATAAGCGGGGGTTTGCCCGTGGCATGGTGTCGCGAGTGAGCGCGCTCAGAACGCGTCGGGCTGCAGCGCGCGCGCCATGTGATCGAGCACCGCGTTGACGAATTTCGGCTCTTTGCCTTCGGGGAAGAAGGCGCGGGCCACGTCGACGAACTCGGTGATGACGACGCGCGGCGGCGTCGCGGGGGTGATCAGCTCGGCCCCGGCGGCGCGGAACAGCGCGCGCAGCACCGGGTCGATCCGGTCGATCGGCCATTTCGCGACCAGCGCACGGTCGGTCGCCTGGTCGATCTTCGCCTGCCAGGTCACCGCATCGTCGATCAGACGGCGGAACAGATCGAGATTGCCCTCGGCCATTTCGGTGCCGTCCTCATCCACGGCGCCAAAGCGGAAATCCTCGAACTCGCGGCGCACCTTGTCGGCGCCCTGCCCGGCCGCTTCCATCTGAAACAGCGCCTGAACCGCGTAAAGACGCGAGGCGGATTTCATCTGGCGCTTCTCCTCTTGGGTGAGCTTGCGCGGTTTCGGGGCGTCTTGGGGCGCGTCGGAGGAGGCGTCGTCGGTCATGCGTTGTTCGATCCGTCAGTGTCGCCGGCGATACGGAAGGATTCGGCGGGCTTGAACCCGATACCCTTCGTCCGGCGCGCCCATTTGCGCGACAATGAGATGAGATGCAAGGCCGCAGCCGCCGCACCGCCACCTTTGTTTTGATCGGCAGGGTCGGCGCGCACGGCCGCCTGTTCGTAATTTTCGACCGTCAGAATGCCGTTGCCGATGCAAATCCCTTCGAGCCCCATCAGAGTCAGCCCGCGCGAGCTGTCGTTGCAGACGGTGTCGTAATGGGTGGTCTCGCCGCGGATCACGCAACCAAGGGCGACGAACCCGTCGTAATCGGCCATGCGCGCGGCCATCGCGATCGCGGTCGGGATTTCCAAGGCGCCAGGCACCTCGATCACGTCGACACGGGCCCCCGCCTCTTCGGCCGTGGCTTTCGCGCCCGCGATCAGGTTGTCCGCGATATCCTTGTAATACGGCGCGACCACGATCAGCAGCCGCGGCGCGCTGTCGAATTTCGGCAGGTCGAGCGTGTAATGCGAGATTCCGGCCATGTCTTACTCCGTGATGGGGCGTGTGCCGACGATGCGCAGGCCATAAGCGTCGAGGCCTACATATTTCGTCTGCGGATTGTCGGTGAGAAGGATCATGTCGTGCAGCCCCATCGAGGACAGGATCTGCGAGCCCAGACCGATCTGCTTGATCGTGCGCGGCCCCTGATCCTCTTCGCGCAGAAGGCGGTTCGACGGGTCGCGGAACAGGCAGACGAGGCCGCGACCTTCCTCGGCCACGATCTCCATCGCACGGCGCACCTCGTCGGCGGGACCGGGGCCGATCCCCAGCACGTCGTCGAGAATGTTGAGCGAATGGGTGCGCACCAGAACCGGCTCGGGCGTGGAAATATCGCCTTTCACCAGCACGATGTGATCGACGCCCTCGGCCATGTCGGTGAAGACACGCATCTCCCACTCACCGCCATGGCTCGACGTGACCATCTGGCGCAGGCCCTCGCGCACGAGATTGTCGTGACGGCGGCGATAGGCGATCAGATCCGAGATCGTGCCGATCTTTAGCCCGTGTTTCTTGCCGAACTCGATCAGCCCCGGCAGGCGCAGCATGTGACCGTCATCGCCCATGATCTCGCAGATCACACCGGCGGGCTTGAGCCCGGCCAGACGCGCCACGTCCACGGCGGCTTCAGTATGGCCCGCGCGCACCAGCACCCCGCCGTCGCGCGCCCGCAGCGGGAAGATGTGGCCGGGTGAAGCGATGTCCTGCGGCCCCTTGCTCGGGTCGATCGCCACCTTGATCGTCTGCGCCCGGTCATGGGCGGAAATGCCGGTGGTGATGTTCTCGCGCGCCTCGATCGAGACGGTGAAGGCGGTCTCGTGGCGCATCGAATTGGCGCGCACCATCGGTGCAAGGCCCAGTTGGTCGACGCGATCGGAGGTGAGCGGCAGGCAGATCAGCCCGCGCCCGTAGGTCGCCATGAAGTTCACCGCCTCGGGGGTGCATTTCTCGGCGGGAATATACAGGTCGCCCTCGTTCTCGCGATCCTCGTGATCGACGAGGATCACCATGCGCCCGGCCTTCGCCTCGGCGATAATGTCCTCGGCGGGCGCGATCACGTGGCGCAGGCTTTCCTCGACCTCGCCGGGCACGTCATGGGTGCCGGATTTGTCGACCGGGGTCAGGGGCTTGCCGTCGGTGGTCATGTGTTCCACTCCTGCAGCCGCGCGACATAGCGCGCGAGCGTGTCGATCTCGAGATTGATCCGGTCGCCCGCCTTGGCATGGCCCCAGTTGGTGACCTGCTTGGTATGCGGGATGATGTTGACGCCGAACGTCGCGCCATCGACCTCGTTCACGGTCAGCGAGGTGCCGTTCAGCGCGACCGAGCCTTTCGGCGCGATGTATTTCGCCAGAGCTTCGGGCGCGCGGAAGGTGAAGCGCGTGCTGTCGCCCTCATCCACCATCGCCACGATCTCGGCCACGCCATCGACATGGCCCGACACGATGTGACCGCCCAGCTCGTCGCCCACTTTCAGCGCGCGTTCGAGATTGATCTT
>NZ_DFRG01000010.1:0-252 GCF_002378135.1 Thioclava sp. UBA3469 | reverse complement strand
CAGCGCGCGTTCGAGATTGATCTTTTGGCCCACCTGCCAGCCGCCGCTGGCATCGTTGCCGCGGCCGCCGATATTCGTCTTGGCCTGGCTCTCGGCGGAGATTTCCACGTCGAACCAGTTTTTCGGCTCTGTGCCGGTTGCGATCACGGTCAGGCAGCAGCCGTCGCAGGCAATCGACGCGCCCAGCTCGATGCTGCCCACGTCATAGCTTGTGCCGATCCGCGCGCGCAGATCGCCGCGCTGCTCCAGCTC
>NZ_DFRG01000125.1:2619-3082 GCF_002378135.1 Thioclava sp. UBA3469 | reverse complement strand
GGTCGGCGGGATCGGGTTCTTGGCAACCTGGCCAGCGCCCTGGAAGACCGCGTCGATGATCGCGTCCTTGTTGATCGCCATGTTCAACGCCTTGCGGACTTCCGGCTTGTCGAACGGCGCCTGCGTGGTGTTGTAGGCGAGGTAAGCCACGTTCAGACCGGGCTGCTCGTCGACCTTGATGTTCGAGTCGTCCTTGAGCGCCTGAATGTCGGCCGGCGACGGGTACGGCATGATCTGGCATTCGCCCGCCTGCAGCTTCTGCATGCGCACCGCCGGATCGGGGGTGATCGCGAAGATCAGATCGTCGACCGGGGTCTTGCCCTTGAAATAATCCGGGTTCGCTTTGTAGCGGATCACGGCGTCCTTCTGGTAGGCCACGAAGGAGAAAGGACCGGTGCCGACCGGCACGTTGTTGATGTCGGCCTTGCGGTCTTCGCCGGCGAGCTTGTCGGCATATTCCTTC
>NZ_DFRG01000125.1:2012-2317 GCF_002378135.1 Thioclava sp. UBA3469 | reverse complement strand
GCGAGCTTGTCGGCATATTCCTTCGACATGATCGACGCGAAGTCCATCGCGAGGTCGGCAAGGAACGGCGCGTTCGGCTCGGACAGGGTGAACTTCACCGTGTAATCGTCGACTTTCTCGATCGATTTGATGATCGTCGGCATGTCCATGCCGGCATAGTATTCATAGGAAACGCCCGGCGCGTAAGCGTAATAGGGGTTGTCCTTGTTGCCCTGACGGTCGAACGAGAAAATCACGTCATCGGCGTTGAAATCACGGCTCGGGGTAAAGCCCTCGACCGAGTGGAATTTCACGCCCTTGCGCAG
>NZ_DFRG01000125.1:872-1713 GCF_002378135.1 Thioclava sp. UBA3469 | reverse complement strand
GTGGAATTTCACGCCCTTGCGCAGGTTGAACGTGTAGGTCAGGCCGTCGTCGGAGACGTCCCAGCTTTCTGCGAGGCCCGGTTCGATCTCGGTCGTGCCCGGCTTGAATTCGACCAGCTGGTCGTAGACCGGGTGCGACGAGGCGTCGAACGTCGTGCCCGAGGTGTAGGGTGCGGGATCAAAGCCTTCCGGCGACGCTTCCGAGCAATAAACGAGCGTCTTGGCGCCGGCTCCACCTGCGGTCATCATCACCGCGGCAGCCCCCGCCAAAAGCATCGAGCGAATGGTCATGGTCTGTCCTTCCTGTTGGTTGGTCTTTTCGTGAGTGCTGCCGCCCCCTCCGGTCGCACAGCCGCGACATCGTGGGACGGTTCAAACACAAACTGGTGAGGAGTAAATCGTGCTTTGATCACGTGGTCAATGAATGCCGCGACGTCGCGGGTCACGAGCCAGTGAAGCTTTCGTGCGAATCCTTCGGCGCGCCGCACGATGGCGCGCCGGGGTTGCGCAGGCTCAATCGAGCGGGATCACATCCACCGCCTGCGCGCTTTGCTGACCGCCCGCGCCGCGCATCGCCCCGCGCAAAGGCGGCACGTCGTCATAGTCGCGCCCATAGCCGACGGTGATGTAATCCTCGCCCGCATACTGATTGTTGGTCGGGTCGAACTCGACCCAGCCCGTCTCGGCCCCCGCCCAGGCGCGCACCCAGGCATGCATCGCATCCGCGCCTTCCAGACGGGGCTGACCGGGCGGCGGATAGGTGCGCAGGAAGCCCGAGACATAGCCCGCCGGGATCCCCACCCCACGCAGGCAGGAGATCATGATATGGCTGAAATCCTGA
>NZ_DFRG01000125.1:0-560 GCF_002378135.1 Thioclava sp. UBA3469 | reverse complement strand
ATGGCTGAAATCCTGACAGACGCCGTGGCGGTTCGCGAAGGCTTCGGCTGCGGGCGTGTTCACATCGGTCGCGCCCGCATCGAAGCGCATCTCACGATGCAACGCGCGGCCCACCGCCTCGATCGCGCCGCGCGCAGTCTGGCCCGGCTGCAACTGTGCCTGAGCGAACTCCGTCATCTCTTTCGTCGGAGCCGCACGGCGTGAGGCCGCGAGGAAATGATGCGGCGCATTGGGCGCGAGACTGCGGAATTGGGCGATCTCCTGCGCCAGCTCCTCACGCGGAGAGGACAGGTCCAGCCCCGGCTCCGCGAGCCCCCGGTCAATCTTGGCGTTGAGGGTCACGCCGATCTCCGCAATCGGCGCGTGCCAGACCGCCGAGGTCATCGTATTGCCGAAGAAATCGCGCGAGTCGTGGCGCTCATCGGGTGGCGGATCGAAGCTGAGCAGGCGCGACGTAACCGTCTGCATCCCCGCAATGTCCGACGGCAGCACCCGCAGCAGGGTCCGCGCGTGATCGGATGGCGCGTTATACCGGTAGCTCAGCTTTAACTTCACCTCGT
>NZ_DFRG01000044.1:0-6090 GCF_002378135.1 Thioclava sp. UBA3469 | reverse complement strand
GACCTGCGGCTCGAGATCACACATGAGGGCAGGCGGATCGCATTGGCCCAGATGATCGGGCGCGGCGGCGTTTGGCTCTTGTCGCGCGGACCGGTCTTCGCCCCTGGCCTTGATCGCGACAGTCAGATCGCGGTGCTGCGCCGGATCGCGCGTCGATGCGGGATCGTCCTCGCGACGCCGGACGCGCCGCTGGCCGGGATCGGGCTGGTCCCGCTGATCACCTCCCGCCACCACGCGCTTTGGTCCTTGCAGCCCGAGACGGAGGCGCTGCGCGCCGGGCTGGCCGGTAAATGGCGCAATCGCTTGGTGGCGGCGGAGCGCGCGGGGCTGCGGGTGAGGTTAGAGCCCGAGATCGACTGGCTTCTCGCCGCCGATGCGGCCCAGCAACGGGCGCGTGGCTACCGTGCCCTGCCGCCCGGCTTCACCCGCGCTTGGGCGGATCACAGTCCTGATAAGTTCCTCGCGCTGCGCATCGAGGATTCCAAGGGACAGCGCCTCGCGGGCGGCATCTTCCTGCTCCATGGCGACGGGGCGAGCTATCATATCGGCTGGACCGGGCCGGAGGGGCGCGCGTCGGGGGCGCATAACCTGATGCTCTGGCACGCGGCGCTGCGGCTGAAGGCGCGCGGGATCCGACAGCTCGATCTGGGCGCCGTGGATAGCGAGGACGGGGCAGGGCGGATGCGCTTCAAACTGGGCACCGGCGCGCAGCCTCAAAGCCTCGGGGCGACCCTGTGGGTGCTGCCCCGTTGACCCTTCTCCTTGAGGAAAATATCCCCGCCGGAGGCTCCTTAGCCCGCCGCAGGCGCACCGCCGGACTGTCGTGCATGAAAGATGAAGCCGAGGAAATTCAGCAGCACTTGCGCGGCAAGGATTGGGGTGGAACCGGTGGGGTCGTAATCGGGGGCGACCTCGACCAGATCGATGCCCACGACCTCGTGCCGCTTCGCCACGCCCTGCAGGACCTCCAGCACCTCGTAATAGAGAAACCCGCCATGGCTCGGCGTGCCGGTGCCGGGCGCGATCGAGGGGTCGAACCCGTCGATATCGATCGTGACATAGATCCGCGCGCCGTCGGGGATGCGGGCCAGCACGCCCTCGGCCCCCAGCTTGCGCACCTGCCGCACACTCAGGAAATCGTCGCCCATCGCGCGGGCGGCGTCATAGCCCTCCTTCGAGGTCGAGGAGACGTTGCGAATGCCGAGTGCGGTGATCCCCGAGACGTACCCCTTCTCGGCGGCGCGGCGCATCGGGTTGCCGTGGCCTTCGGTCACGCCGTGACGCTCGTCCACGAAATCGAGATGAGCGTCGATCTGCAGGATATGGATCGGGCCCTTCTCGGCGCAGTCTTCAGCGAAGGCGCGGATGCAGGGGATATTGATCGAATGATCGCCGCCGATCACCACCGGCAGCGCGCCCGCCTTCAGCATCGCCCGCACGCCGGTCTCGATATTGGCGTGGCTCTTCACCGTGTCGGTATGGACGATGTCGGCATCGCCGATATCGACGATGGTGACCTCCGGCCCGAGATAGGTCGCGTCGTCCTCGTGATCGTAAGCCCCGGCATGGCCGAAGGAGAACAGGGTCGAGGCCTCGCGCACCGCCCGCGGCCCGAACCGTGCGCCGGGGCGGAACTGGGTGCCGAAATCGAAGGGCGCGCCCATAACCGCCACATCCGCCTCGATCGCATCCCAATCGGCCACGTAAGCGCGCTTGCCGAAAGTGGAAATTCCCACGAAGGGCAGGTTCAGCCGCCCCGATTCATATCCATGTCCCGCCATCTTGCCTCCTGACACCCTGTCTCACCTCGGACAGCTTTTCGCCGCGCGCGAAATATTGCAAGCTTCTGCGCGACCGAAATGATTTGCCGATTGCCCGAGGTAAGCACATGTCCTTCGCCCCGCCCAAGATGACGCCCAAGGGCCTGTTTCGCCGCACCCCGCCCGCGATGTTCCCGCCCGTGCTGGGGCTGATGGGCCTCGGGATCGCGTGGCGGCGCGGCGTCGGGCAATTCGCGCTGCCGCCCGATCTGGCGGAGCTGTTTCTGGGCGCGGTGACCCTGCTCGCGCTGTTTACGCTGATAGCCTATGGCGCGAAGGTCGTGCGGCGTCCGGGCGTGGTGTTCGAGGATCTGCGCGTGCTGCCGGGCCGTGCGGGGCTCGCCGCGGGAACGCTGACGATCTATCTGATCGCGGCTTCGCTTGCGCCCTATGGCGGGCTCGGCACCGTCATCTTCTGGCTGGGTGTGGTCGTGCATCTGGGGCTGATCGCGGCGGTGATCTACACGCTCGTAACCGGCCCGGCCGAGCAGCGGCGCGTCAATCCGACATGGCAGCTGACCTTCTCGGGCTGGATCGTCGGCGCAGTGGCTGGGGTGATCCTCGGGCTCGATACGGTGGCGCTGGTGATGTTCTGGGTCGCGATGCTGTCGGCGGTCGTGATCTGGATGATCTCGCTGCAGCAATTCTCCCGGGAGCGCGTGCCCGCACCGCTGCGTCCACTGCTGGCCATTCACCTCGCGCCGGCCGCGCTGATCGGCACCGTGGCGAGCGCGTTCGGCGCGATGGGGATCGCGCAGGCGATGGCGATCCTCGCGGCGGCCTTTCTTCTGGCGCTGGTCGCGTCGATACGCTGGCTGCTCGCAGGGGGCTTCTCGCCGCTCTGGGGGGCATTCACATTCCCGGCGGCTGCGACGGCAGGGTGCTGGCTCGCGCTTGGCGGGGTCTGGGCGCTACCCGGCGCACTGATGCTGACGGCGGCGACGCTGATCGTGGTGCCGATTGCGCTGAAAGTGTTGCAGCTCTGGGCGAAGGGGCAGCTTGCGATGAAGACCAACGCCGCGATTGCCTGAGCGCGGAGGGCGGCGCCCGAGCCTCGAGTGGGCGCTTTGCTCCGCACGTGCTGGGCGGTTTATCCCGCAAGCCCGTAAGTCGGTCGTTCCCGCGATGATAGCGCCAATGCGCCCTCCCGTGGGGAGGGTCGGGCGCGGCCCGGGGCTGGTCGCCCCGCGCCACCGTAGGAGGCTGACACGATGGCGCCATACCCCTCGTTCGCGCACACCCGCTGCGCACCGCGTCCGCGAGGGGTTGCCTTCGCGTCCATTGCGTGAAACAGCAAACTGCCAAACGCATCTGGACACTGGAGACCCCCCATGCAGATTCGCGAGGCGCTCACCTTCGACGACGTTCTTCTTCTTCCCGCAGCCTCTTCGGTGCTTCCGGCAACCGCAGATGTCTCGACCCAGGTGACGAAGAAAATCCGGCTCAACATCCCGCTTCTGTCCTCCGCGATGGACACCGTCACCGAGGCGCGCATGGCGATCGCGATGGCGCAGGCGGGCGGCGTGGGCGTGATCCACAAGAACCTCACCGTCGAGCAGCAGGCCGACGAGGTCCGCCGCGTGAAGCGTTTCGAGAGCGGCATCGTCTACAACCCGATCACGCTGCGCCCCGATCAGACGCTCGCAGACGCGAAGGCGCTGACCGAGCGCTACGGCTTCTCCGGCTTCCCCGTCGTCGATGAAAACCGCCGCGTCGTGGGGATTGTGACCAACCGCGATATGCGGTTTGCCCAGAAGGACGAAACCCCGGTCTCGGTGATGATGACCACCGACCGTCTCGCGATCCTGCAAGAGCCCGCCGACCGCGCCCAAGCCATCGCGATGATGCGCGAGCGCCGGATCGAGAAGCTGCTGGTGACCGATGACGAAGGCAAGCTGACGGGCCTCCTGACGCTGCGCGATACCGAGCAGGCCGTTCTCAACCCGACTGCCTGCAAGGACGATCTGGGCCGCCTGCGCGTGGCCGCTGCGACCTCCGTGGGCGATGCGGGCTTCGAGCGCTCCGAGGCGCTGATCGACGCGGGCTGCGATATCGTGGTGGTCGACACGGCGCATGGTCACAGCCAGGGCGTGATCGACGCGGTGAAACGCATCAAGCAACTGTCGAGCGAGGTTCAGGTGATCGCGGGCAACGTGGCCACCGCCGACGCCACCAAGGCGCTGATCGACGTGGGCGCCGACGCGGTGAAATGCGGCATCGGCCCGGGTTCGATCTGCACGACGCGGATGGTCGCGGGCGTGGGCGTGCCGCAGCTGACCGCGATCATGGATTGCGTAAGCGCGGCGGGCGATGTGCCGATCATCGCCGATGGCGGCATCAAGTTCTCGGGCGATTTCGCGAAAGCCATCGCGGCGGGCGCAAGCTGCGCCATGGTCGGCTCGATGATCGCGGGCACCGATGAGAGCCCCGGCGAGGTGATCCTCTATCAGGGCCGCTCGTTCAAATCCTATCGCGGCATGGGCTCGCTCGGCGCAATGGCGCGCGGCTCGGCGGATCGCTACTTCCAGAAGGATGCGGCGAACGACAAGCTCGTGCCGGAAGGCATCGAGGGGCAGGTGCCCTACAAAGGCCCCGCAGGCGCGGTGATCCACCAGCTCGTGGGCGGTCTGCGCGCGGCGATGGGCTATACCGGCTCCGCCACGGTCGCCGAGATGCGCACGAACTGCAATTTCGTCCGCATCACCGGCGCGGGCCTCAAGGAAAGCCACGTCCACGACGTCGCGATCACCCGCGAGAGCCCGAACTACCGGATCGGCTAAGGCGCGCAGCGCCGCATTGCGATAGACGCGAAAGGCCCGGCCAGCGATGGTCCGGGTCTTTTTCATAGCAAATTACGCAGCGTAAACTTTTCATAGTTTCGCCGTAATCGCCCGTTAACCAGAGGGGATCACCCTCAAACCGTTCCTTGGTTTCGAGATGGAGGCCCGACATGATGCACCGAATTGCCGTGCGCAACTCTCAGGCGCAAATCCCTACGATCGCGAAACTTTTCGCGGCGCTGGCGCTTGGGGCGACCGGGTTCTTCGCCGCGCAGCAGATCATGCCCGCGATTCCCGCCGGAACCGACGGGGCGAAGGAATTGTGGCTGATCATGGGCTCGTTCGGGCTGCTGTTCGGCTGGCGCGTGGTCGGGGTTTCCGTCGGGCGCCGCTGGGTCGATGCGATCAATGACGGGCTGCGCGGCGGGCTTTACGTCCTGCTGTGGACCTTCGCCTTCCTCGGCGTGATGCAGATGCTGAAACTGGCGCTGCGCATGCGCTATGACGATGTGCTCTCCGCCGTGACCGACGTCATCGGGCAGGGCACCGCGATCGGGTTGGCCTCGCTTGGGGTAATGCCGGTCATCACGCTGGGCTTGGGCGCGATGGGCGCCGGGCTTCTATCGGAACTCGCGCATCGCCGCTACGGGCGCTGAGCACGAAACCCACCACACCCTCCGCTTGACATCGCGCGCCTGCCTTGCAGGTTGTGGCGCATGATGTGCCAAGCTGCGGGGACGGTCATGCAACCACATTTCTTTTACGGCACGTTGTGTCATCCGCCTCTGCTGGAGGCGGTCATCGGTCGTGTGCCGCAGCTCGTTCCGGCGCGGCTGGAGGGCTTCGCCCCGCATGAGGCCTGTCGCGAGGGGCAGGGCCTGGGCTTTCCGATCCTGATCGCGACACCTGACGCGGTGACGCGCGGCGTCGTCGCCGACCTGACCGAGACCGAGGCGGAGCGCATCGCGTGGTACGAGGATGGCTACGATGCCGAGATCCGCGATCTCGAGACCGGATCGGGGCCGCGCGAGGCGAAGCTTTGGCTGCCGAAAGCGGGGCGCTGGGACGTGGGCGACGCGTGGACCCTCGGAGACTGGGCGCCGAAATGGGCCGCGCTGAAGACCGAGGCTGCGCGGCTCTTCATCGCCGAGGCGCAGGCCGTGGGGCCCGACGCCGCCAATGCGCGCTATCACGCGATCCTCGTGCGCGCGGCGTCTACCTTGCGCGCGCGCGCGACCCCGATGGCGCAGAATTTGCGCCGGGACCTGCACGAAGGCGACATCAAGATCGACGCGCAACAGACTGCTTATGCGAAGTTTTTCGCGGTCGAGGATTATAAGCTGGAACATCGGCTGTTCGCGGGCGGGATGAGCGCCAAGCTCGACCGGGCGGCCTTCGTCTCGGGCGATGCGAGCGTCGTGCTGCCATACGATCCGGTGCGCGACCGGGTGATGCTGATCGAACAGATCCGCACCGGGCCACTCGCGCGC
>NZ_DFRG01000031.1:0-7317 GCF_002378135.1 Thioclava sp. UBA3469 | reverse complement strand
GCGGGCGGAGAATTTGTCGCAGAGCGCCGTGCAGCGTCTGCACCTCCGAGCGCGTCATCGCGAAACGCGTCCACATGTTGCGCAGGTTGCGCTTCATCATCGGCGCTTTCGCGGGCGGGTGGAAGAAGCCCGCCTCCTCGAGCCGCTGCTCGAAGTGATCGCCCAGCTTCTCGACCTCGACCGCGCTTGCCGGATCATGGCCCGCAAGCCCCGGATCGACCGGCACCGAGTCGAGCGTGTGGCGCGAATATTCATAGGCCGAAAGCAGCACTGCTTGCGCAAGGTTGAGCGAGAAGAATTCCGGGTTCACCGGCACGGTGATGATCGCATTGGCGCGCAGGATGTCGTCATTCTCCAGCCCCGTACGCTCGGGCCCGAACAGCACGCCGACCTTCTGGCCCGCGACGATGCGTTTGCGCGCCTCCTCCATCGCCGCCTCGGGCGTGTAGATCGGTTTGGGCAACTCACGGCCTCGCGCGGTGGTCGCGAAGACGTAATCGCAATCGGCCACCGCCTCCGCCACGCTGTCATAGACGCCCGCGAAATCGAGCACCTGACCGGCCGCCCCCGAGGCCATCGCCACCGCTTTCGGGTTGGGCCAGCCGTCGCGCGGTTCCACCAACCGCATCTTGCGCAGCGAGAAGTTCAGCATCGCGCGCGCCGCCGCCCCGATATTCTCGCCCATCTGCGGACGCACGAGGATGAAGGCGGGCTGGGCGGGATCGGGAATTTCGGGCGTATTGGGCATGGGCGGTCCTTTCGCGCCTCTCCTAGTCGCGCAAGCTGGCACTGGCAAGGCCGCGCCGCTTGCGTTAATAGGCGGCCAAGACCCGCAAAGGAGCCTGCCCATGGCCGAAGACCGCCCGCAGATTTACCTGATCACGCCGCCCGCTTTCGACGCCGAGGAATTCGCGCCGAAACTGGCCTCGGTGCTCGATGCGCATGACATCGCCTGCATCCGCCTGTCGCTGGCCAGCCGCGACGAATACGAGATCGGTCGGATCGCCGATGCGATGCGCGAAGTGGCCCATGCGCGCGACGTGGCGCTGGTCATCGAATCCCATGTGGCCCTCGTCGAACGCCACGGGCTCGACGGGGTGCATTTCACCGACGGCGCGAAGCAGATCCGCTACGGTCGCAAGGAGCTGGGTGACGACGCGATCGTCGGAAGCTACTGTGGCAATTCCCGCCACGAGGGGATGAACGCGGGCGAGGCGGGGGCCGACTATGTCTGCTTCGGCCCGATCGGCGAGACCAATCTCGGCACCGCCGAACCCGCCGAACATGAGTTGTTCGCCTGGTGGTCGGAAGTGATCGAAGTGCCGGTGGTGGCCGAGGGCGCGCTGACCGAAGAATTGGTCACGAAATTCGCTCCCGTCACCGATTGGTTCGCCTTCGGCGACGAGGTCTGGCGCGAGGACGACCCGGTCGCAGCTCTGGGACGGTTCATCAAGGCGATGTCGTGATGCCGGATTGGCTCGGCGATAGCGACGGCCCGATGGGCGATCACGGGGCCTTCATGGAGAGCGAGCTGCAGGTGCCGCGCGCCGATCTGGCCTCGCATATCCGCCAGCTTCCGGGCGAGCGGCTGCTGATCGGGCTGGTTGGCGGCCCCGGCGCGGGCAAGTCGCATCTCGCGCATGAGCTGGCCGAGGCGCTCGGGGCGCAATCGGCTATCGTCGCGATGGACGGCTTTCACCGCGACAACGATTGGCTCGACGCGCGCGGCCTGCGCAACGTGAAGGGCGCGCCGGAAACCTTTGATACGGAAGGATTTTCGCAGCTTCTCGCGCGACTGAAGTCGAGCCGTCAGGACGAGCCCGTGCCGACCTTCGACCGCGATCTGGACGCCACCGTTCCGGGCGGCGCAAGCGTGCCGGGCTCGGCGAAATACCTGATCGTCGAAGGCAATTATCTGCTGCTGACGCGGCCCGGTTGGAGCGATCTCTACCCGCTCTTCGATCTCACGATCCGCATCGATCTGCCTGAAGAGGTGCTGCGCAAGCGGCTGACCCAACGCTGGCGCGATCAGGGCTGCGATCTGGCCGAGACGCGCCGCCGTGTCGAGGAAAACGATCTGCCCAATGGCCGCACCATCACGCGCGAGAGCCGCGCCGCCGATCTGGTCGTGCGCGATTGATCCCTTCGGCTTGGCCGAAATATCCCGGGGGGCTGGCAGGGCCAGCGGGGGCAGAGCCCCCTCAACGCTTAGAAATCCTAAGGTAAATCCCGTCCTTGCCGCGCACCGTCAGATGCGCGACAGGGACCGGTTCACGACCTTCGACAGCCTCGAACCGAAACGCCCGCAGCAGCATCGCGAGCAGAAGCGGCCCCTCCGCCATTGCGAAGCCTGCGCCGGGACAGACCCGCGCGCCCGAGGAGAACGGGATATAGGCGCGGCGCTGGCAGGTCTTGCCGTTCTCGGTCTCCCAGCGGCTCGGGTCGAACCCGTCGGGGTTGTCCCAGAGCCGCTCGTGGCGATGCAGGTGCCACGGTGAGATCACCACCTGAGAGCCCGATTTGACGTCGCGGTCGCGGAAGGTTTCTGGGCAGGTCGCCTCGCGCACGAACATCGGGACGGGCGGGTAAAGCCGCATCGCTTCGCGGAAAGTGGCGCGGTTCAACTTCAACTTGGAAAGCACGGAAAAGTCGTGGTTTTCCGCCAACGCGGTCTCGGCTTCTTCGGCCAACCGATCCTGCCATTCGGGATGCGTCGCCAGCAGATAGAGCGCCCATGCCAGCGCCGAGGCGGAGGTTTCGTGGCCCGCGAGAAAGAAGATCGCGACCTGATCGACCATCTCCGTGGTGTCGAAGGTCTCGCCGGTTTCGGGATCGGCGGTGGTCATGATCTTGGTCGCCAGATCGTCGGGCGCGGTGCCGGCGGTGATCCGGGCGGCGCGCTCTTTCGTCAGGCGCTCGATCAGTGCGCGGATATGGGTCGCCGTGCGCTTCGTCTCGCGCGCGTGAAACCGCGGGAACCAGCGCGGCAGCGGCAGCAGCGCACCGAGATTGACCACCGGAGAGGCGCGCTGATGCCGCTTGAAGGCGGCGAACACGGCGCTGGCGGTTTCATCCTCGATCGGGATCGAGAACAGGGTACGGAAGATGATATCGGCGGCGACGTGAGAGGTTTCCGTTTCAATATCAAACGGTTCGGCGTCGGTCTTCATATTCAACCGATCGACGCAATCCTCACCCGCCGCCCACATCGCGGGGAAGGTCTCGCGCAGTTTGCCGCCCTCGAAGGCCGGGTCGATGATCCGGCGCTGGCGCTGCCATTGCGCGCCATTGGTGATGAAGACGCTTTCGCGCAGAAGCGGTTTCAGCCCCTCGCGCACGCGGTCGGACTTCGGGAAATCCATCGGGCGTTTGTTGAGCACCAGATCGACCAGATCGGGGTCGTTGCACATATAGGAGCGGAAGAACGGCGTGCGGAACTCGGCCATCCATGCGCGGTAGAGACGCGCGGGCTGGGCCGAGAGGATGTCGGATTTGAACAGCCGGAAATAGCGCCAGAGCGAGACGCGATCCGGGCGCGGGGTCGGTTTCGGGGGCAGGCGGGACGGCTGGCTCATGTGACGCTCGTGAACCGGTTCGCGGGCGTCGTGATCCGGCTTTTCGACGGGGCGCGACCGTGGAAGCGTTCGGCCAGCGTCAGCGGCCCGGCGGTCAGGCGGAAATAATCGTAATCTCCGGGCCGGTCGAAGGCGCAGAGATACTGGAAATGCAGCCGGAAGAAGCGCCAGCGGAGGGTGCGCCAGCGCTCGGGGCTCAGCGTTTGGGTGAAGGCGGCGGAGATCACCAGCGGGTGGATCTGGCCCTCTGGTGCCACGCCCGAGACCGCAACCGGATCGCAGAGCGCGAAAGCGCAGCCATCGCCCGGCGCGGTGACGTCGAGCCAGAACAGCTCAGGCCGGGTGGAGAGGTAGGCGAGATCGGCGCGCAGGCGGGTCGCGCGGGGCAGGTAGCTCACCATCGGGACGACCTGACCGAGCGAGAGGAAGGCGAGCGCTGGGGGCGCTGCCCCCCGGCCTGACGGCCTCCCCCCGGGATATTTTTGCCAAGAGGAAGGGGGGAGGCGGTTCTCGCGGATCAGGTCGGCGAGGATCGAGACGGCGAGATGGGCGCCCGAGGAATGGCCGACGATCAGCACCTCGTCCCAGTCTTCTCGCATCGCCTCTTCGATGCGGGCGGCGAAATCGGCCATGCGGGCCTCCAGCTCGGGCGGGTTTGCGCCGCCCCAGCGCGCGGTGAAGGCGTAGTCATGCATCAGATAATAGGCGAAGAGCTTGCCGTCTTTGGCCCGAAACCAGCGTAGGGTCAGGGTGAGGATCGCGGCGCCGAGAATGAGGCCCGCGAGTCTGTCGAGCGGGAAGCCGGGCAGGAGCGCCAATGCGAGTGCGGCACCGGCCCAGCCAAGGCCGATCCCGATCAGCGCCTGAACGATCAGCGCGACGATCGGGTAGAGCGCGGCGATCACCGGGCCCTTACGCAACCGCATCAGGCGGAACAGCGCGCCGGAGGCGATATAGGCCCAGGCCGTGCGGACCAGTTGCGCGTAGGTGGCAAGGATCGATTTGCCCATGGATGAGCGCACGATATCGGACCAGACGAGCACCTCGACATCGGCCTCGACCTCCGCGCCGTCCTGGGTGGAGGTGACGTGCCAGCCATAGGGGCCGCCTGCGCGTTTCGGGGCCAGCGCGATCTCGTAGCCCGAGATGCGGGCCTGGTCTGCGCCTTCCTTGCGGTAGAGCTCGCGGTAGCGGCGGGGATGAATCGGGTCGTAGCCGGGGATGTAGAACACCCGGCGCCTGTGCACCCGCGCTAGAGACCCGCTTGTCATTCACTGCCCTTCCTCGCGGGCAGATTAGCGGCCCTGCGCGGCGAAAGTAAGGAAAATCAGTGCTCTGCGCGCGACCAGCGCAACTGGTTCGCCTCAATGGCGGCGATGCGCTTTTCGGTCTTTGGGTGGGTCAGCAGCCAGGCGGGCGTGGTCTGGCCCGCGTTCTTGGTCAGCGCGTCGAGCTTGTGGAACAGCGTGACCTGCGGCTCGGTGCCGAAGCCCGCCTTGATCATCAGGGCTGAGGCAAACTCATCCGCCTCGAACTCGTCGCGCTGGCTGAGGCGGGCGGCGAGTGCTGCGGTGATCAGATTGGCGATCCACGGGCCGATGAAGGGGATGAAGCGGCCAAGCACCGTCATCAGCACGGCGCGCAGGGCGTTCTGGCCTGAGAAGTCGATCATGCGGCGGCGCGAATGGCCCAAGGCGACATGGCCCAGCTCATGCGCGATCACCGAGGTCAGTTCCTCCGGGGATACCTCACCGCTGCGATATTTGCGCATGAAGCCTTCGGTGATGAAGACGCGGCCATCGGGGGCGGCGAGACCGTTCACCGGCTCGATCTGATAGACATGGACCGGAATTTCCGAGACCTCGAGCGCAGCGGCGAGCCGGTCGAGATAGGGCTCCAGCTTGCTGTCGCGCAACCGGCGCGAATTCCCGTTCAGCTGGCGTTTGAGTTGCCAGGTCGAGAAATGCCACATGGCGAAGCCGTAGAGGACCAGCAGCAGGATGGGGAGAAGGCGCAACAACATGGGAAGGATATGGCGGCTCGCAGGCCCGTGATCAAGCGTCGTGATCAGGCGTCGGATTGGAGGCTTTGGGGGCGCGCTTGGCCGCATGCCACAGCCACCAGCCGAAGGCGAAGGCGGCAGCACCTGCGCCGAGCAGCCCCAACGCGTTGCCCGCAAGCTCGGCGGCGGCGTCCAGATTGGCCCCGAAGGTGATGCCGAGGCCCACATAGGTGGTGACCCAGACCGCTTCGCCCGCGAGATCGGCCAGGGTGAAGCGGCGATGCGCGAAGCCGGACGCGCCGGCGGCGAGGTTTACCCAAGGCCCGAGCGCGGAGAACATCCAGCGGGTGAAGAAGACGGTGACCGCGCCGCGTTTGCGCAGGGCGGCCATCGCTTTCGCGACCAGTGCGCCGCGTTTCGTGTCGGGATGGGGCAGGAAGCGCTCGGCCCGGCGGCCCAGCTGGAAGCCCACCTGATCGCCGATCACCGCGCCGGTGAAGGCCGCGCCGCCGACGGTCGCGAGGTCCAGATCGCCCGAGGCCACGAAGGCTCCGCTTGCGATCATCATCAGCGAGGAGGGGGCCGGAATCGCGAGGCAGCTCAGGAAGGTCGTGAGACCGAGAAGCCACGGCCCGTAGAGCGGCACCTGCGCGAGCAGCCAGTCTGAGAGGTCGGAGAAGTTCATTGCTGCGGCTGCGCCTCTTTGTCGGCGATGGTCTTGGGCAGGCCGAGCGAGAGTTTGCGGATCAGGTCCTGCAGCGGCTCGCCCTTGGCCTTTGCGATACGTTCCAGGGTCGGGCGGCCCGCGCCGACCAGCGCACGCCCATCCTTGATGCCTAGGATCGCGTCGACCTCCTCGATCTCCAGATGCCAGCTGCGCGCGATATAGCCCGGCGTCATCCATTCCTCGGGGCTTTGATGCAGATGCGCGGGGTCGGACCAGTAGATCGCGCGCGAGACGAACCTTGCGCCGAAGAACAGCGACAACGCGACCGCGAGGACAAAGCCCAGCGAGGCGATCTTGTGATGCCCCCAGAGGTAGCGCAGCCGGTTCATCCGAGTTCCTTCATTGCCGCGGTGATCCCTTCGAGGGTCAGCGGATGCATCCGGTTCTCGAAGATCTCGCGAATGATCTGGATCGACTGCGTGTAGCCCCAGCCGCGTTCCGGGATCGGGTTGAGCCATGTGTGATCGGGCCATTGCTCGCGCGCACGGGTCAGCCAGACATGGCCCGCCTCGTCGTTCCAATGCTCGTTGGCGCCGCCGCGATGGGTGATCTCATAGGGAGACATCGAGGCGTCGCCCACGAAAATGCATTTGTAATCGGGACCATAGCGATGCAGCACGTCCAAGGTCGGCGTCGCCTCGTTCCAGCGGCGCTTGTTCGATTTCCAGACGCCCTCGTAGAGGCAATTGTGGAAATACCAGTGCTCGAGATGTTTGAACTCGGACTTGGCCGCCGAGAACAGCTCCTCCACCAGCTGCACATGGGCGTCCATCGAACCGCCCACATCGAGGAATAGAACCACCTTCACCGCATTGTGCCGCTCGGGCCGGGTTTTTACGTCGATATAGCCCGCCTCGGCCGAGGCGCGGATGGTGCCGGGCAGGTCCAGTTCCTCATTCGCGCCGTGCCGCGCCCATTGGCGCAGGCGTTTCAGCGCCACCTTGATATTGCGCGTGCCCAGTTCCACCGTGTCGTCGAAATCGCGAAACTCGCGCTTGTCCCAGACCTTCACG
>NZ_DFRG01000083.1:0-8171 GCF_002378135.1 Thioclava sp. UBA3469 | reverse complement strand
CCGGGCGCCGCCGCGAAGCGCTGCTCGAAGGGCGTCAACATGGCGCTGTCCTCCATGTCCTCGCCAGCATCCGCCTTCGGGATCGAAGACAACCAGACGATCGCGACGAAAAGCGCCGCGGTCGCGCCCCATGTCCACCACGGCTTGCCCTTATGGGCGTGATGGGTGTTGAAGAAATGCCGGATCGTCACGCCCATCAGGAACACCAGAGAGGCGATCAGCCAGTTATACGCGCTGGCAAAGGCCAGCGGATAATGGTTCGACAGCATCAAGAAGATAACCGGCAGCGTCAGGTAGTTGTTATGCGTCGAGCGCTGCTTGGCGATCTTGCCGTATTTCGGATCGGGCGTGCGCCCCGCCATGAGATCGGCGACCACGATCTTCTGGTTCGGAATGATGATCAGGAACACATTCGCGGTCATGATCGTTGCGGTGAAGGCGCCCAGATGCAGCAGCGCCGCACGGCCCGAGAAGACCTGTGTGTAGCCCCAGGCCATCGCGACGAGAATGACGTAGAGCCCCAGCATCAGCCGCGTGTTATTCTCGCCAAAGCTCGACTTGCAGATCAGGTCGTAGAGGAGCCAACCCAGCGCGAGCGAGCCGATCGAGATCAGGATCGCCCCCCAGACCGGCAGCTCCATCACCCGCGGATCGATCAGGTAGAACTGCGCCTGTGTCCAATACAGAACCACCATCATCGCAAAGCCCGAAAGCCACGTCATGTAGCTTTCCCATTTGAACCATGTCAGCCGGTCGGGCATCTGCGCAGGTGCGACGAGGTATTTCTGAATATGGTAAAAGCCGCCGCCATGGACCTGCCACGCCGCGCCATGCACCCCCTTGGGGGCGCCGGGCTCGGGCACCAGCCCCAGATCAAGCGCGATGAAATAGAAGGACGACCCGATCCACGCGATCGCGGTGATCACGTGCAGCCAGCGCACCGCGAACTGCACCCATTCCAGAAAAAACGTGTAATCCATCCGTCATCCCTCGTTTTGCGCTCAGAGTTTCCCAAGCCACGCCCGAGCGCAAGCGATGGCGCGGCGGAACCGCCCGAATTTTGTCCGGTTGCTCAAAACGCAAGCAGATGGAGGACCCGCGCTCAGCTGCCGCGATAGGTGGAATAGCCATAAGGCGAGAGCAGAAGCGGCACGTGGTAATGCGCCTCGGCGTCATTCATGCCGAACCGGATCGGGATTTCATCAAGGAAAAGTGGCTCTGGCGCCCCCTGCCCGCTCGCCCTCAGATAGTCGCCCGCGGCGAAGACCAGCTCGAACTGGCCGGTGCGAAACCGCTCCATCGGCAGGATCGGCGAGTCGGTGCGCCCATCGGCATTCGTCACCATTTCGGCCAGCACCTCGCGGTCGCCCCCGTTGAGCGCGAAGAGCGTGATCTTGAGCCCTTCCGCCGGGCATCCCCGTGCCGTGTCGAGCACATGGGTGGTCAGATATCCTGCCATCGCGTTCTCCTCCGCCAATCGTCGAGACCGCGATCACTATGCTTTCGGGTGAAACAAACCGCAAGATATCGTGCGCTCACCGGAAGTTGCTTAGTATTTCACATGCTTATGGTTGATCACCGCACAGCTGCCTCTAGGTGACATTACAGGTTCACGTAGCCGTCACATCCATGTCACGTCGAAAGGCGATGGGCAGCGCAGCAACGAGCGGAAGGACCCTATGGGCAACAACATACAGCCTGTGATTTTCCCGACTGTTTCCGCTCCGCTTCTCCGCGCAGGCGCCGGGTGCCTGCCCCTCCCCGCAGATCCACCGGAGATGTGACATGAGCCGATCGCGCCATCACAACAAACAACGCTACCGCAGCCTTTTCCTGTCGGATTTCCACCTCGGCTCGCGCGGGTGCAGCCCCGGGCCGATCCTCGACTTCCTGCAAAGCGTGCAGGCCGACGCGATCTACCTCGTCGGCGATATCCTCGATCTCTGGCATGGCGGACCCGTGCAATGGGGCGACATTCATGCCGAGATCATCGAGACCCTCGAAGCCCATGCCGAGGCCGGAACGCGCATCGTCTATCTGCCCGGCAACCATGACGCGGCTTTGCGCTCGCCGGGAATGAATTTCCTCAGCTTCGAGCTTACCGAAACGGCACTCCATGTCGGCGCGGACGGGCAGCGCTACCTCATCGTGCATGGCGATCAATGCGATGCGCGCATCCTGCGCTGGCACGCGATGACCCGTTTCGGAAGCCGGATGGACGCGCTGTTCCGCGGCATCGATGCCTGGCTGCGCCGCCGCCGCGACGTCTCCGAGACCGAGCGCACCTTGATCCAGCTCGCGATCGAGGGGATCAATCATCTGATCGCGCGCGGCTCGGGGTACGAGCATCGTCTGATCGCATTGGCCTCCGAGGCCGGGGTCGACGGGATCATCTGCGGCCACTCGCACAAGCCCGCGTTGCGCGATGTCGACGGGATGACCTACGCCAATTGCGGCGACTGGGTGGACAGCCTGACCGCCTTGGCCGAGGATAGTTCCGGCGCATTGCAACTTCTTCAATGGGGCGCGGAGCCCGCAGCGGTCCCGGAGACCGGCACCCGCCCCGCCGTCGCAAAGGTTCGCGCATGACGATCGTTCTGCTGTCCCTTGCCGCCCTTCTGGGCCTCACCCTCACGGCGCATCTTCTCAGCGCTGCGATGACCGCGTGGCGCGAATCCCGCCCGCCGAAGCCGGTGCCCGACGAGTTGCCCTTCATCGCGCTGATGCGCCCGGTCTGCGGGGTCGATCCGTTCGACGCGGAGACGCTGGGCTCCTCCTTCAACCTCGACTATCCGAATTACGAGGTGATCTTCTGCGCACCCTCCGAGCGCGATCCGGCCTGCGCGCTGGTGCGTCGCCTGATCGAAGAGAACCCGCAGGTGCGCGCGCGGCTTCTGACCGGGCTCGACGCGGTGTCGGGCAATCCGAAGCTGAACAATCTGCACAAGGGGCTGTCGGCGACCGAGGCGGAGTGGCTCGCGATGGCCGACAGCAATCTGCTCTTGCCGCGCGACTACCTGCAACGGCTGGTGGCGGAGTGGCGGCCCGGCACGGGGCTCGTGTCCGCCCCGCCGGTGGCCGAACGCCCGGGCAATCTGTGGGGCGCGGTGGAGGCCGCTTTCCTCAACACCAATCAGGCGCGCTGGCAGGTGGCGGCCGACATGATCGGGATGGGGTTCGCGCAAGGCAAATCGCTGTTCTGGCGGCGCGATATCCTGATGGCGGGCGGCGGCTTCGCGGCGCTGGGGCGTAACATGGCCGAGGACGTGGCCTCGACCAAGCTGGTGCGCCGTCAGGGACTGAAGGTGCGGCTGACGCGGCACCTTTTCGCACAACCGATCGGGATGCGCTCGGCCCGCGCGGTCTGGGACCGCCAGCTACGCTGGTCCAAGGTGCGCCGCGACGGGTTCGTTATGATTTTCGCAGCCGAGATCGCGCAGGGCCCGTTCCTGCCCTTCCTCGCCGCGCTTGCCCTGGCCGCGTTGGGCGCGATGCCGTGGATCGCCCTGCCGCTTCTGGTGGCGCTGTGGTACGGTGCCGAGGTGCTGCTCGCCCGGATCGCGGGCTGGCCCGCCTCGGCGCGCGACATCGCGGGCTTCGCGATCCGCGACGCGATGTTGCCCGCGCTGTGGCTGATGACATGGTTCGGGCGCGATTTCACCTGGCGCGGCAATGACATGACCCACCGGGACGTCGCCCGCAGCGACGCCCCCGTCACGGAGTAACCTGATGATCGGCCTCGAGACGATCTCCGTATTGATGGCGAAACACGGTCTGGCCGTGCTCGCGCCGATTGCGGTGCTCGAAGGGCCGATCGTGACGGTGATCGCGGCGTGGCTCGCCAGCCAGAACATGTTCTCGGTCTGGTCGGTGGCGATCATCGTGATCCTTGCCGATCTCGTCGGCGATCTGGGGCTCTATGCGCTTGGCCGATGGGGGCTGAACCGGATGCCCAAGAAATGGCGCGACAAGCTGGGCCTCAGCCGCGCGCGGCTCGTGAGTGCGGCGCGGCACTTCCAGAACAAAGGGGTCAAGACGCTGGTTTTCGGCAAGCTGACCCATTCGGCGGGCGCGCCAGTGCTGGTCGCGGCCGGGGTCGCGCGGATGAATGTCTGGGTCTTCATGCTGACCAACCTGATCGCGACAATCCCGAAATCGCTGGCTTTCGTGGCGCTCGGCTATTGGCTCGGCTCGCATATCGGCAAGATCGACAGCTGGCTGTCGAAGGGCTCGCTGATCCTGCTGGTCGTGATCATTCTCGGCGGCACGATCTGGTTCTTTCGCCGCAAGAGGTCGCACACATGACGACGATCACCTGCATTCTGCCCGCCTATAACGAGGCCCCGCGGATTGCCGCAGTGCTCGAGCGTGTGCTGGACCATCGCCAGATCGCCGAGGTGATCGTGATCGACGACGGCTCGAGCGATGGCACCGCCGAGATCGCAGAAGGCTATCGCGACGCCCATCCGCATCTGCGGGTTCTGCGCCAGTCGCAGAACGGCGGAAAAACCGCGGCCGTGGCAGCCGGGATCGCGGAGGCCGCGGGCAGCCATCTGCTGCTGCTCGACAGCGATCTGCTGGGGCTGACCCATGCCGATCTGGGCGCGCTGATCGCGCCCGTGGCGAGCGGGGAAGCCGATGTCACGATCAGCCTGCGCCGCAACGCGCCGCGCATCTGGCGGGTGATCGGGCTCGATTACATCTCGGGCGAGCGGGTGATCCCGCGCGAGATGCTGGGCGAGCGGCTGGAGGCCCTCAACGCCCTGCCCCGCTTCGGGCTGGAAGTCTTCATGAACCGGCTGTGGATCGCAGAGCGCGCCCGGATCGCCGTCGTCTCCTGGCCCGGCGTCGACAGTCCGATGAAATCCGCGAAGCTGGGCAACTGGCGCGCAGGCGTCGCCGCCGACGCACGCATGATCCGCGATATCTTCCGCACCATCGCGCCGCATCGCGCGCTCGGCCAGATCGCTGCGATGCGCAGCCTGCGGGTTCGCGGCGAGGCGCAGGCTTTACCGCGCAAATGGTTGGAACGTATACCTCGCTGAACGGTTCGGTTCACGACAGATCAGCGGAGGTTTCATGTCACAACACGCGCGCGTCGTTATCATCGGCTCTGGCTCGGCCGGACTGTCTGCCCTGCGCGAAGTGCGCCATGCGACCGATGACTTCCTGATCGTCAACGACGGCCATTGGGGCACGACCTGCGCCGAAAGCGGCTGCATGCCCTCCAAGGCGCTGATCGAAGCCGCCAACGCCTTCCACCGCCGCCACGATTTCGAGGCCTTCGGGATTTCCGGCATCGAGGCGCTGCGCATCGATGTGCCCTCCGTGATGGCGCGGATGAAACGGATGCGCGACGGGTTCACGAAATCCCCGCGCAAGGTCCCCAAAGCCCTTGGCGACAAGGCGATCTCGGGCCGGGCGACGCTCCTCGGTCCGAACCGGATCGAGATTGAAGGCCATGGCGAGGTGACCGCCGATGCGATCATCCTCGCGACGGGCTCGTCGCCGGTGCTGCCGGGGCCGTGGAAGACCTTTGGCGAGCGTATCCTGACCACCGACACGCTGTTCACCCTTGACGATCTGCCCAAGCGGATCGCGGTGATCGGCATGGGGGCGATCGGCGTGGAACTGGCGCAGGCGATGGCCCGGATGGGGATCGAGGTCGCGGGCTTCGATGCGCTGGAAAGCGTTGCCGGCATGACCGACCCGGAGGTCGCAGCGGTCTTGCGCGACGCCATCGCGGCGGAGCTGCCGCTGCATCTGGGCGCCCCGGCGGAGATTTCCGAAGGCGATGCGGGCAGCCTGATCGTGAAAGGCGCAAGCGGCGCGGAATTCGAGGCCGATGCCGTGCTCGCCGCGATGGGACGCAAGCCCAATATTGCGGGGCTCGGGCTTGAGACGCTGGGCGTGCCGCTCGACGATCACGGGATGCCGGAGGTCGACGCCACCACGACCCGGATCGGCGATCTGCAGGTCTTTCTGACGGGCGACGCGAATGCCATTCGTCCGATTTTGCACGAGGCCTCGGACGAAGGGCATATCGCGGGGCGCAACGCCGTAGCCGATGCCCCACGCTGCTATAGCCGCCGGACCTCGATGGCCATCGCCTTCAGCGCGCCCAATGCGGTGCGCGTGGGGCAAAGCTTCAAGGATCTCGACGGGCAGGACATCCTGATCGGCAGCGCGGATTTCGCGACGCAATCGCGCGCCCGGCTGGCCGAAGAGGCGTATGGCATGCTCCGCGTCTATGCCGAGCCCGAAACCGGCAAGCTGCTGGGCTGCGAGATGGCGCTGCCCGAGGGAGAGCATTTCGCGCATCTTTTCGGCCTCGCGATCCAGTCGGGCATGAGCGTTTTCGACATGCTGGCGATGCCCTTCTATCACCCGGTGATGGAGGAAGGGCTGCGCAGCGCCCTGCGCGAAATTTCCAAGCAGCTTCCCGAGGAAGACCGGTCGGACCTCTCCGATTGCCCCGAGAAAGGGCATCCGACGCTCGATTAAAGGGCTGCGATCTCGGCCACGCGCGCGGCGTTGTCTTGCGCGGTGGTGCCGTCCGCCATCACCAGCGAGTTCTCGAACCCGACCCGCGCCTTGCCGCCCTTGGCGAGCGCATTGCGCAGGCAGTCGGTCTCGCCCGAGCCGAAGGCGCAGATCGCCCAGTCCGGGGTGATCGCCTCGGCCTGCATCCAGTCGAGGAACGGATCGAGCATCGCGGGCGTCGAGACCTGCCCCGCAACATAGCGACCCATCACGAAGATCAGTTGCAGCCCGGGATCGCGCAGCAGGCGATCCGGCAGTACATGCACCAGCGCCTCGGCATCCTCGCGGGAATAGAGGATATGTTGGATCGCGATCCCACGTTCCGCTGCCTCTTCGTAAAACCGTATTGCCTGCAATTCGTGGTCGCGCAGCATCTCGCGCGCCGAGACCGAGACCATCTGCGCGCCCGAGTTCAACGCGACATAGCGCTGATGCCCCGGTTCGTAGCGCCCTGCGGCCTCGGTGGTGATCTGGATCGCCATCTCGCCCAGAAGCGGGCGCAGATGGGCCAGCGCCTCGGCATAGGCGCCACTATCGAGCAGATGCCCGCCCGCGTCGTCGCGCAGGTGCAGGTGCAGCGCCCCTGCCCCGGCGTCGCGGCAGGCCAGCGCGGTCTGCGCAATCTCGTCCAAGGTGATCGGCAGCGCCGGGTGATCGGTCTTCGTCTTGGTCGCCCCGTTCGGCGCGACCATGATATGCGGCAGGCTCACCCGAGAACCTCGCGGATCGCGGTGCCGAGCTTGTCCACCAATTCCCCGATCTGGTCATCGGTGATGATGAAGGGCGGCGCGAGCAGGATGTGATCGCCGCGCTGGCCGTCGATCGTGCCGCCCATCGGGTAGCAGACGAGCCCCGCCTCGAAGGCCGCCGCCTTGAGCTTCTTGTTGATGGCCTTGGCCGGGTCCATCGGCTCTTTCGTGGCGCGGTCAGCCACGATCTCCAGCCCGCGGAACATGCCGCGCCCACGGATGTCGCCGATATGGGGATGCTGGCCGAAGGCCTCGCGCAGCGCCGCGTCGAGCACTTCGCCCTGCTGCGCCGCCCGCGCGACGAGGCCGCCCTCGGTGAGTTTCTTCACCACCGCGTCGCCCGCGGCGGTCGCGGTCGGGTGGCCGATATAGGTGTGGCCGTGCTGGAAGAAGCCCGAGCCGTTGACGAAGGCGTCGTAAATCTCGGAGGTGCAGAGCGCCGCCCCGATGGGCTGGTAGCCCGCACCGAGCCCCTTCGCGATGGTGACGATATCGGGCGCGATCCCGTCCTGCTCGCAGGCGAACAGCGTGCCGGTCCGGCCCATCCCGCACATCACCTCGTCGAGGATCAGCAGGATGCCGCGCTCGTCACACAGATCGCGCAGCCCCTTCAGGCATTGATCGGGCAGCGGGCGGATGCCGCCCTCGCCCTGCACCGGCTCGATGATGATCGCGGCCACGTCCTTCGGCGCAATGTCGGCGCGAAACAGCCGGTCAAGGGCCGCCAGCGTGTCGGCGACGCTGACACCTTCGGCGGCGCAGGGGAACGGCAGGTGGTGAATGCCGGCCGGGCCGATACCCAGTCCCTCACGATAGGGCGCGACCTTGCCGGTCAGGCCCATCGTCAAATGGGTGCGGCCGTGAAAGCCACCGGTGAAG
>NZ_DFRG01000247.1:2339-7571 GCF_002378135.1 Thioclava sp. UBA3469 | reverse complement strand
GGACGAGCCGACCACCGCGCTCGATGTGACGGTGCAGCGCGAGGTGCTCGACCTGCTGCGCGATCTGCAAAGCGAGATGGGCACCGCAATTATCCTGATCACCCATGACATGGGCGTGGTGGCCGAGATGGCCGAGCGGGTCATCGTCATGAAACAGGGTCAGGCGGTCGAGACGGGCGCTGTCTCGCAGATTTTCAGCGCCCCGCGCGAGGCCTATACGCAGGACCTTCTGGCCGCGGTGCCGCGCATGGGCGACGGCAGCGGTGCTGCGGGCGCGTCCCCGGATGCGAAACCCGTGGCGCGGCTGCGCGACGTGAAGGTGCATTTCGACATTCGCGGCGGGATCCTGTCGCAGGTCACGCATCGCGTCCACGCGGTCGAGGGTGTCAGCTTCGACATCATGGAGGGCGAGACTTTCTCGCTCGTCGGTGAAAGCGGCTGCGGCAAATCCACTATCGCGAAAGCGCTGACCGGCCTCGTGCCGCATCAGGGTCGCATCGAGGTCGCGGGCCACACGATGGGCGGCCTGAGCGGCGCGAAGATGAAAGAGATGCGCCGCGACGTGCAGATCGTGTTCCAAGACCCGATGGCGGCGCTCGATCCGCGGATGCGCGTGGGCGATCTGGTGGCCGAGCCGCTGGTCATCCACGGCATTGGCACGCCCGAGGAGCAGCGCGAAAAAGTAGCGGGCCTCTTCGAGCGCGTCGGCCTCACCCGCGATCAGCTCGACCGCTATCCTCACGAGTTCTCGGGCGGTCAGCGTCAGCGGATCTGCATCGCCCGTGCGCTGGCCCTGCAACCCAAGCTGATCATCGCGGATGAAAGCGTCTCGGCGCTGGATGTGTCGGTGCAGGCGCGGGTACTGGACCTTCTGGAGGTGCTGAAACGGGAGTTCGGCATCGCGTATCTCTTCATCAGCCACGACATGGCGGTGGTCGAGAATATCTCGGACCGGATCGCGGTGATGTATATGGGCCAGATCGTGGAGATGGGCACGCGCGCGCAGATTTTCGGATCACCGCAGCACCCCTACACGAAGCGCCTGATGGCGGCCGTGCCGATCCCCGACCCCGACAAAGTCCGCGAGCCCACCCCGCGCCTGTCCGGCGAGGTGCCGAGCCCGGTCTACAAGCTGGGCACGGGTCCGCAGCGCCTGATGCTGCGCAATCTCGGAGACGGGCATCTCGTGGCAGATAGTGACCTGCCCGCGATGCCGACCGAGACGGCGGCGGAATAGCACGAAATCGCGCACAGGGCGGGCGGCAAATCTCCGCGCCGCCCTGTGCTTTCAAGGCCGTTTTCGGGCTGCAAACCGCAGCCCCTTCTCAAGGCCATTCATAGGCGGCAAAACCAAAGCGACACCCACCCCGTCTCTTTTCCGCAACACCCCGAACACCCCACCAAATCATTGATACAAATCAAAGAAAGCTCCCGGGCGGAAGCTTAGCGCGGTGAGTGAAGTCCGTGCGAGGGAACTTCTGAAACGCGCCGAGGCAAACGCACGGACAGGTTGTCAGTTCAATTACGTAAAGAGTGGCTCGATTGACGTACGATTTCTTGTCGTAGCGTTTGCCTTGGGGAATGGGGACAAAGAATGTCGAATACACTACTCACCAATTTGAAACGCACCGTAGCGCCCGCCGCTTTGCTGCTGTGCCTCGGGAATCCGGCCTGGTCGGGCACCTTTGATGACGCACCCGTCATCAGCGTAACCGGCGATGGTCTCATCTTCTCCGATCCGGCGGAAGGCGTGCAGCCGCCCGGCCTCAAGGCCGTGACGGGGGAGGTCAACGCCGACTTTCCCAACACGGACAATCCGAAGGATATCACCAATTGCCTGATGGCGAACACGCCGGATTTCACCTGCACGGCCCCTCCCGGCTCGGGCAAACGGGTGAAGACGCAGCTGACCGGCCCGACGCCGATGGATATCATGCTCTCGACCCAATCGAGCGGCGGCATCACGGAATACTACACCTACGGCAAGACTTCGAACCTCACCGGCGCCCGCATTATCGCCTTCAAGGTGCAACTCGGCACCGGCTCGGGTGACAGCTTCACCCCCTTCGACCCGAGCGACCCCCAGACCGCGGCACTCTTCGATCCCGATTACATCTCGAAGTTCAACCTGCCCGACGGGCTCTTCGGCGATGGCGGTCAGGAAGAGGCAGGCATCGGCTTCTTCGACAGCACCTCCGCCGAGATGACCATTGCGAACAACGCCAACACGCTCGACGCGACGAACCTGTCGAACAGCGTTCTGGCCACCTATTTCGGCAACTCGCTGATTGACAACAGCATGCTGCCGAAAGCAATCTTCTGGGACGCGACCGGTACGGCCGTCGCCTCGGACGAGGCCCAGCTCATCGCGTGGTACAACCTGAGCGCCGGTCAGTGGCAGTATGGCAATCTGGGCGTCGACAGCTCGACCTATCTGGACAGCAAGCTGCAGGCGATGGCCGACTCGCTGGGCGTGACGGTCGCGGATCTCGGCTATACCGGCGGCGGCGCCGTGCCCGCCGATATCGTCGCGGCGATGCAGGCCAATAGCCTCTACACGCAGGACGTGGTCGAGGATCTTCGCAACCTGAACCTGAACTACATCATCGATCTCGGCGATGTCGCAGGCAGCAATGTCACGATGCGCATCGCGCCGATCTTCGCGCCGATCGTGGAGCAAACGGCGACCCCCTACCAGTTCGCGACCGCCGGTCGCCTCGATGCGGCAGCCAACATCCCCTATCTCGATATCGGGAACGCAGGGACCTATCAGGCCGCGATCAGCGACATCATGGCGATCACGGATCCGGTCGCGCGCAACGACATGCTCGAGACGACGGGCTACAGCTTCCTGCCCGCCTTTGGCGCTGTCGGCTTCGAGTTCGGGCAGAACATCACGAAAGGGATCGGTCGTCCGGTTGCGCAGACGCAGAACGGATCGGTCACGCTTTCGACGATGGGCGGGCCGACCTCGTGGAAGATCGGCGACGACACCTATGCCTTCGTCTCGGCGGGGGCGCAGAAAGCCAATTACGACCGCACCACCAATGCGATCGGCTACGACGTCAAATCGCATTACATGATGCTGGGCGGCGAGAAATTCATCGGCAACCAAGTCTCGGTCGGCCTCTTCGGCGGCTACTCGGACGGCACCTCCGATGCCGATCAGAGCCGCGGCAGCATCGATGGCTCCGGCGGCTTCGTCGGTGGCTTCGTGCGAACAGCCTTCGGCAATGGCGGCGCGGCGCAGTTCATGATCGGCTATCAGGATCTTTCCTACGACATGAGCCGCAATGTCATGGGATCGACCGCACGGGCGAGCAGGGATGGCCATCAGGTCTTCGGCGCGATCGATGCCGAGTACATGTTCGGCCACGATCGTCTTCGCTTCGGCCCGACGGGTTCGCTCGAAATGTATCACCTCTCGGTGGACGGCTTCGACGAAACCGGCGCGGGCGCGTGGAACCTGTCCGTCGGGGACCAATCCGGGACGGTGACCGTCGCCTCCGCCGGGATGCGTGGCCAATATGCGCTGTCGTCGAGCGCACAGGCCCCGACCCTGTCCGGTGCGATCAAGTACAACAAGGTCAGCGGCGACGATCAGCTCGTTCAGACCGCTTTCGTCGGGCTGCCCTCCAGCGCAACCCCGGTCGACGGCTTCGACATGAACTGGGTGACGGCGGATGTCGGGATCGACGTGCCGCTCAGCCAGACCGGGACGTTCTCCTCCAGCCTGCATGCCGGGATCTCGGGGACCTTCTCGAGCGACTATGAGAGCCACGCGCTGCAGCTTTCCTTCAACGCGAAGTTCTGAGCGCGAAGTTCTGAGCGCTCACAGACCTAAACGAAGACACCGCGGCGCTTTTCAGCGCCGCGGTGCATTTATATTCGCAGGTCGATAACGGATATCCCGCACCGAGCGGGCGTTACCCCTCCATCCCGATCCGTTCCCGGCGCAATGTCGACGCCCCGGATTTCGCATGGCTGGCGATCTCTTCCATCGGCGCGAACCAGACGTCGCCCGCCTCCACGGCGCGCTCCAGCAGACGCTCCATCTCGCGCCAGCGCGCCAGACGGCCCGTCAGGAACGGGTGCAGCACCGGCATCCAGAACCCGCCCGCCTCGTGCATCGCGTCGAATTCCTCGGCGAAGGCACGGATACCATCGGAGGGCGCGCGGATCGGCATCAGGTAGTCGATCTCGCCGAAATGCGCGAAGGGCGGCCAGTCGTCGGTGCCCCAATGCGGCGGCACTTCGATCAGGCTGCCTTTCGGCGTTTCGACCAGATAGGGCAACTCGTCGGCCATCATCGAGCTGTCATAGAGAAACCCGTGCTCGATCAAGCGATTGAGCATCGCGGGCGTGAAGGAATAGACCGGCGCGCGATAGCCGCGCGGCTTGCGGCCCGTCATCGTGACATGGACCTCCAGCGCGCGTTCGAACAGCTCCGCCTCGCGTTCGTCGGAATGCTCCATCGGGTCTTCGTGCATCCACGAATGATGCCCGATCTCGTGCCCTGCTTTCAGGATCGCCTCGACCGTTTCCGGGTAGGTCTGCATCACCCAGGCGGGCATGAAGAAGGTCTGGGTCAGGCCCAGACGGCGATAGGTCTCGAGGATGCGCGGCACGGCGACCGTCGGCCCGTAGCGGCCCATCGAGATCGGCTGCAGACGCAGCTCGGCGTCCTCGGGACGGGCGGTGCGGATCAGCGAATCCGCGTCGATATCGAAGGTCACGCAGGCGGCGCTGCGCTTGCTCTCGGGCCAGGTGATCGGGTTGAGAAACATGTCACTCTCCGCTCAGGAAGGATCGGCGGGCACAGGGAGCGTCACCGAGAACAGCGCCACGAGATCGTTGCGCAGCCAGGTCTCAATCTCGTCCCGGCGCGCGGCGTCGGTGGAAATGAACTGGATGAAACGGGCGTTTTGCAGCTGGAACAGCGCCCGGCCCAGATGGAGCGGGTTCAGATCGGCGCTGAGCCGCCCGTCCCGCTGCATCGCCTCGATCCGGCGCACCAGCACCGAGGCAAGCTGTTCGTCGAGCTTGAAATAGGCCTTGGACAGCTGCGTCCCTGCCTCGATCGTCACCGCCGCGATGACCTGACGCCAGATGTCTTTCTCCAGCGTCTGCATCGCGTGAACCATGATCTCGTGCGCGAACGCCACCGTCAGCTCGACGAGATCGGCCTCCGGCCCGGGCAGCGTGGCGTCGAGCCGTTCCAGCAGCTGCTTG
>NZ_DFRG01000247.1:0-2036 GCF_002378135.1 Thioclava sp. UBA3469 | reverse complement strand
GGAGCCGTTCCAGCAGCTGCTTGTCGCTTTCGATCACCAGTGCGAGCAGCACCCCGGCCTTGGTTCCGTAGTAGTTATGGACCGTCACGCCCGAGACGCCGGCCGCCACCGCGATCGCCTCGATCGTCGTCTTGTCATAGCCCTTCTCGCGAAAAAGCTCTTTGGCCGATGTGACGATGCGGTTGCGACGGTCTTGTTTTTGTTGGGCGCGCAGGTTGCTCACTAAGTCCTCCTAGGGTTGCCAACAGTTTTCGGCGATGGGTCGTTTTTGGTCAAGACAAATTTTTTATTGCGTAAAAGTTTTTATCGAATAAAGTTTTTGTACAAGATCAAGAATCCATACCAACAGCGAGGTACGCTTATGCGCTCCGTACTCAAAATCGCCGCCGCCTCCGCGGTCGCCCTCTCCGCGGGCAGCCTCTCCGCTGCCGCCGCTGAAACCGTCAATGTCGGGGTCTGCGTCTCCTGGCCGGGCTATGCCATGCTCGAAGTCGCCAAGGAAAAGAACCTGATCCCCGATTACGATCTGAACATCACGATCTTCGAAGATCCGCTGGGCGGTCATGCCGCCCTCGCCGCGGGTCAGCTCGACGTTTATGGCTGCACCGCCGATTACACGCCGCTGGTCGTGGATCGCGGCACCGATGTGGTGAACGTGGCCCAGCTCAACCCCTCCTACGGGGTCGATCACGTCATTCTCGCGCCCGACACCGAGCCCGCCGACCTGCCCGGCAAGAAGGTCTCGGCCCCGCAGGCCTATATCGGTCAGCTGCTGATGGGGATCTGGCTCGATTCCGAGGGCATCACCCCCGATCAGGTCGAGTGGGTGAACCTGAATGCCGATGAAGCCGTCGGTCCGATGATGTCGGGCGATCTGTCGGCTGCCTACATGTACGAGCCGTGGATCTCCAAGGTCCTCGAAGCCAAGCCCGGCGCGCGGTCCATCGTGAACACCGCCGATCCGGAGATGCTGAAGACCGGGATCTTCATGGATGCGCTTTACATGAACAAGAACTTCATCGCCAATGACCGCGAGGCGGCGCTGGCCGTGCTGAAGGCGCGTTGGGAAGGGCTGGCCTACTGGAACCAGCACACCGAGGAGACCAACAAGATGCTCGCCTCCTTCCTGCAATGGCCCGAGGAAGATATCGGCTACGTCATCGGGACCAACGGCAAGTCCTTCGAGGGCGGCATCTACATGATGGACTTCGACGAATCCGCCCGCCTGTGCGGCGTACTCGACGGCGAAGGCCCGCTCGGCATGGCCAACGGTTCGATGGTCGACTCGATCGCGATGACCAATGACTGGTGGATCAAGCTCGGTCTGATGGAAAACAAGATCGACGCGTCGAAAGGCATCGACTGCTCGCTGATGGGCGATCTGGTCAAGTCCGGCTACCGCCAGAGCCTGACCGCACACTGACCCCCTCGGGAAGCGCCGATCCCCGGCGCTTCCCTTCCCCCAAGCCGGAGCATCTACCTTGAGCGCCCGACCCACTCCCTTTCTCCAGCTGCGCAAGCCCGTGAGCCGCCGTCAGAAGCTGCTTTCCGCGCTCGCCATCTGGGTGCTGTTCTTCGGCATCTGGATCGTCGCCTCGGCCAGCGGCTTGGTGAACCCGCTTCTCGTCCCCGCCCCGCAGCAGGTCTTCGCGACCACTTTCGACCTGTTCTTCAGCCGCGGGTTCGGCAGCGACGTCCTGATCTCCATCAGCCGCGTGCTCATCGCCTTCGCGCTGGCCAGCGCCGTGGCGGTGCCGCTGGGCGTGATGATGGGCTCCTTCCCCGCGATCGAGGCCTTCTTCGCCCCCTTCGTCTCGGCGTGGCGCTACCTGCCCGCGCCGTCCTTCATCCCGATCCTGCTGATGTGGTTCGGGACCGGCGAGGCGCCGAAACTGGCGCTGCTGTTCCTCGGCGTGATCTTCTTCCTGATCACCCTGATCATGGACCACACCAAGAATGTACGTGAGGAGCTGGTCGAGACCGCCCTGACGCTGGGCGCACCGCGCCACAAGGTCGTGGCCCGGGTGATCTTCCCC
>NZ_DFRG01000167.1:1168-2913 GCF_002378135.1 Thioclava sp. UBA3469 | reverse complement strand
CATCGACTCGGTCGCCTTCTTCGTCGCCGCATAGATCGTCAGCTGCGTGTCGGCCTTGTCGGTCTCGGCATAGGGCATGTCCTCGTTCGCCCCGTAGACCGACGAGGTCGACGCCATCAGAAGGTGCTGTACCTCGTGGCGGCGCGCGGCCTCCATCACGTTGAAGGTGCCGACGATATTGGCGTCGATATAAGCGCGGGGCTGCTCGAGGCTGTAGCGCACGCCCGCTTGCGCTGCGAGATGGACGATGATCTCGGGTTTGAACTCATCCGCCATCGCGTCGAAGGTCTCGAGATCTTCGAGCATCCCCTCGGTTGCGGAGAAATTCGGGTTCTGCAGCAGCATCGCGTGGCGGCGCTGTTTCAGGGCGACATCGTAATAGTCCGTCATCCCGTCATAGCCATGCACCCGGTAGCCCTCGTCGAGCAGCAGCTTTGCCAGATGGTAGCCAATGAAACCTGCGGTGCCGGTGATCAGGATGCGCGTCATGAAAGTCCCTCGCCAATGCTGCATCTGCAGTAGCGAGCGCGGGGCGGGAAGGTCAAGCGCCGCGCGGGATAAGAGGCGACCCCGGCCGTGCGGACAGCTTCGTCTGCTCGGGCTCGCCGACCGGCGCGTTGGCGTCTATATAGACCACCGGCTGGCTCATCGCGGCATCGTGATGGGGCGGCGAGAGAACGGAGGCGCCATACCACGCCCGAGGTGCGTGACCTTAGGGCGACCGGCCCGGTGGGACCAGCGCGCGTTGGCCGCGACACCGCCCCGATTGCGCGAAAAAGCGGGAGTTGCGTGCGCGGGGCAAACGCACTATACGCCCCCGGTGGCCCGATGGCCGCATCAGAATCAACACGAAAAGCCGTGTCCCTTCCGCACTCGCTTCGGGAAGGTGTTCCGGCAAGGAGAAGCGATATGAAACTCAATGAACTGCGCGACAACGACGGCGCGGCCCAGAAGAAAAAACGCGTCGCCCGCGGTCCCGGCTCGGGCAAAGGCAAGATGGCTGGCCGTGGTATCAAAGGTCAGAAGTCGCGTTCGGGTGTGGCCCTGAACGGTTACGAAGGCGGCCAGATGCCGCTCTATCGTCGTCTTCCGAAGCGTGGCTTCACCAAGCCGAACGCGAAGAAGTTCAACGTCGTGAACCTCGGCCAGATCGAGAAATTCATCGAGGCCGGCAAGCTCGACGCGAAGTCGGACATCACCGAAGACGCGCTGGTCGCGGCCGGTGTCGTGCGCCGCAAGCTCGATGGCGTGCGTGTCCTCGCAAAGGGCGACATCAAGTCGAAAGTGACCCTGAACGTCACCGGTGCTTCGAAATCGGCCGTTGAGGCTGTCGAGAAGGCTGGCGGCTCGGTCACGGTGGCGCAGGCCGCTGAATAAGCTGTTGTGAGCGGGCTCCGGCCCGATTACATAGGCGAAGGTTTTCTAGGCGCCGCCGACCGGGAACCGGTTGGGCGGCGCTTTACATGAAAGAGACGAGCATATGGCATCTGCTGCAGAGCAAATGGCGGCGAACCTCAGCTGGGACGCCCTGGGCAAAGCCACCGAGCTGCGCCAGCGCATCTTCTTCACCATTGGTTTGCTGATCATCTACCGCCTCGGGACCTATATTCCGGTTCCGGGCATCGACGCGCAGGCACTGCGCGAATTCATGCAAAGCGCGGGCTCTGGCCTCGGCGGCGTGTTGTCGATGTTCACGGGCGGTGCGCTCGGCCGGATGGGCGTCTTCGCGCTCGGCATCATGCCCT
>NZ_DFRG01000167.1:565-761 GCF_002378135.1 Thioclava sp. UBA3469 | reverse complement strand
CAGGGCCGCAAGAAGATCAACCAGATCACGCGCTATGCGACCGTGGCTCTGGCGACCTTCCAGGCATGGGGTCTGGCCGTGTCGCTCGAAAAGGGCGATCTGGCGCATGATCCGGGCCTGTTCTTCGTCGCTGCCGTGGTCATCACGCTCGTCGGCGGCACCATGTTCCTGATGTGGCTGGGTGAGCAGATCACCG
>NZ_DFRG01000167.1:0-246 GCF_002378135.1 Thioclava sp. UBA3469 | reverse complement strand
GTGGCTGGGTGAGCAGATCACCGCACGCGGCATCGGCAACGGTATCTCGCTGATCATCTTCGTCGGTATCGTCGCGGAAATCCCGGCGGCTCTGGCCCGCTTCCTGGAGCAGGGCCGCGCCGGTGCGATCTCCACTCCGGTGATCCTCGGGGTGATCCTGATGATCGCGATCGTGATCACCTTCGTCGTCTTCATGGAGCGCGCGCTGCGCAAGATCCATATCCAGTATCCGCGCCGTCAGGTGGG
>NZ_DFRG01000225.1:4401-4686 GCF_002378135.1 Thioclava sp. UBA3469 | reverse complement strand
GGTGCGCAGCAGCATTTCACCCTTGCCCGCCTGTGGCACGGCCTCGGTCTCGAGCTTCAGCGTGTTCTCGTTCGGCGCGCCTTTCGGGCGTTCGGCGAGGATGATCTTGCGGTTGGTGTCGGTCGTCTGTGCCATGAAAGCCTCCTGTTTGAGAGGCCAGCTAGCACGCGGTCCGCGCGGGGAAAGGGGGCGCTGCCCCCTCGGGCGAAGCCCTCACCCCCGGGATATTTCGGCAAGAGCGAAGGCAGGCACGGGCCGCCGCTTCGCTCTTGAGAAATATCCCGG
>NZ_DFRG01000225.1:0-4098 GCF_002378135.1 Thioclava sp. UBA3469 | reverse complement strand
CTTCGCTCTTGAGAAATATCCCGGGGTGAATGCCGTAAGGCAGAGGGGCAGCGCCCCTTAGCTGCGCGCGGCTTTCTCGGCGATGCCGGAGGTCCCTTCACGGCGCTCCAGTTCGGCCAGCACATCGGCCAGCTTCACGTCGCGCGCCGCCAGCATCACCAAGAGGTGATAGAGCACATCCGCCGCCTCATAGGTCAGGTTCTCGCGGTCGTTCTTCGCTGCGGCGATGATCGCTTCCACCGCTTCCTCGCCGAATTTCTCGGCGCATTTCTCCGGGCCCTTGGCCAGCAGCTTCGCGGTCCACGATGTGTCGGGATCGGCGCCCTTGCGGCTCTCGATGGTCGCGGCGAGTTGGTCCAGAATGCTCATTGCAGCCTCATCGGAATGCCCGCGGCGGCCATGTATTCCTTGGCCTCGCGGATCGTGTATTCGCCGAAGTGGAAGATTGACGCCGCGAGCACGGCCGAAGCCCCGCCCTTGGTCACGCCTTCCACCAGATGATCGAGATTGCCGACGCCGCCAGAGGCGATCACCGGCACGTCGACCGCGTCCGAGATCGCCTTCGTCAGCTCCAGATTGAAGCCCGCGCGCGTGCCGTCGCGATCCATCGAGGTCAGCAGGATTTCCCCCGCGCCCTTCGCAGTCACGGTGCGCGCGAATTCCACCGCGTCGATCCCGGTGGATTTGCGGCCCCCGTGGGTGAAGATCTCCCAGCGGCCCGGCTCCACGGTCTTCGCGTCGATCGCACAGACGATGCACTGGCTGCCGAAGCGGTCGGCGGCCTCGGTGATGACGTTCGGATCGGCCACGGCGGCGGAGTTGAACGAGACCTTGTCGGCCCCCGCCAGCAGCAGCGCGCGCACGTCCTCATGGGTGCGCACGCCACCGCCCACGGTGAGCGGCATGAAGCACTGCTCGGCGGTGCGGGTCACCAGATCGAACATCGTGCCGCGGTTCTCATGCGTCGCGTGGATGTCGAGGAAACACAGCTCGTCGGCGCCGGCCGCGTCATAGGCCTTGGCGGCTTCGACCGGGTCGCCCGCGTCGATCAGGTTCACGAAATTGACGCCTTTCACGACGCGGCCGTCGGCGACGTCGAGACAGGGAATGATGCGGGTCTTCAGCATGGGCGGCGCTCCTTTGGCGCTTTCATAACGCGCAGGTGCCGCGAGGCAAAGGGGCAGAGTGCTCAGACCGGCTCCACCGGGCAATGCGGCAGAAGGCGGCGCACCATCGCGGCGGAACACAGATCAGTCGCAGGTGTCGTCACGGCGGCCGCTGCGCCTGCGGCGCCTTGCTGCAACGCCTCGCGGAAGGTCTTGCCGCGGGAAAGTGCCAGCGTGAAGGCCCCCACGAAACTGTCGCCCGCGCCCACTTTCGACACGACGTCGACCTTCGGCGCCACAGCGAACCAGCGCGCGTCCTTGGTGGCCAGCACGTTGCCGTCCGCGCCGCGCGCCACGATCACCGCATGGGCCAACCCGCGTCGCACGAGGTCTTGGGCGAAATCGGCGCTATCCCGGCGTTCGGGCAGTTTGCGACCCGCCAGCCCCTCGGCCTCCAGCTCGTCCATCCGCAGCACATCGGCGGGTTGCGCCTCGCTTTCCATCAGCTGGTGCAGCGCCTCGCCGGAGGTGTCGAGGAAAAGTCGCGCCTTGGTCCGCGCCATCTTCGTTGCCAGACGCGCGGGGAAATCTTCGGGCACGCCGGGCGGCTGCGAGCCCGACAGAACCACGATCCCACCTTCGGGCGCGGCCCGCGCGATCCGGCTGAGCGCCTTCGCGACATCGCGTGCGCCCCAGTCCGGCCCCGGCATCACGAAGCGATATTGCGCGCCCGTGCTTTGATCCGTGGCGGTCAGGCTCATCCGCGTCTCGCCCGGCGCGGGGAAGGGGAAGACGGCGATCCCGGCCTCGGCCAGAAGCCGCATCACCCGGTCGCCGGTTGTCCCGCCAAGGGCCACGAAAGCCGTCGAATTCCCCCCCAGAGCGGCAATCGCGCGGCTGACATTCAGGCCACCGCCGCCCGGATCTGTGAGCGGCCGCGTGCAGCGCAACTTGCGCTCGGGCGCGACCTCGGGGGTCTCGATCGACAGATCGACCGTCGGGTTGAGCGTGATCGTGAGGATCGAGGTCATCGCGTCTCCTTTTGGCCCAGAGCCCGACTTTGCGGCGCGGAGCGCGCGCCTGTCAACGCAGTGTTAAGGGATGGTGCGCTATGACCTCACCCGTGCTGTTTCAAAGGAGTGTGAGGATGGTCCCGGGTGCCGATGATCCGCGATGGAAGCGGGTTTTGACGAGTCAGAGCGATTTGAGTGCAGCGTCGCTGGCGACGAAGATTTTGATTGCGCGCTTGCGTCGCGAGGTGGCCGCGCGCCCGGCCTCGCTTGGCGAGAAGATCGCCGAGCTGCGTGAGTTCGTGACGAAAAATGCTTTTGCCGCCGGCGATGTCGCGGCGTTCTAGGCTCGAGAGGGGATCCGGGATGAAAAATGAGATGTTGAGCGTGGCCGAGGCCGCCGCGCGGATCGAGGCGGGTGACGTCATGGTCGTGGCGGGGGACGAGGCGCTTCTGGCGCAGCTCCCGCGCGGGAAATGGATCGGCGGCACCACCGTCTATTTCGTCACCGAAGAGGGTGGGGCGGTGGTGCGTGACAAGCTGTTCTGCACCCGGTTCGAGCGGGCGACGGGCGCGGTGCCACGTTGGCTCGAGGTGGGCGATCTGCCGAAGATTTCCGAAGGCTATGCCGAGAATGGCTTCACTATGATCATGATCCCCGCCTTCTCGGTGGCGCATTCCGACTTCGCGGTGGAGGGGCAGGGCTATCCCGGTCTCTTCGATCAGCCGCTGGCGGGCTGGATCACCGGCGTACATCTCGACGAGCTGGGCAAACGCGCGCCGAAGGTGTTCGACGGCGCGACGGGCTTGGCGCATGACGAAGGGGCGGTGCTGCTGCATGTCGCGCTGCCCGATGGTGTCGCGGCCGATCTCGACATCCTCAATATCTTCGCCCAAGGCGAGGCCGAGGCGCTGACCTTCACCTTCCCGAAGGCGGGGTTCGAAGCCGAGGTGGCGACGGTCGAGGGGCAGGAGGTCAATCTCGCCCGCTACATCACCGAGCACGAGATCGACACGCGCCTGCCGCTGGTCGCAAATTACGCAGGCACGCTCGTTAATGTCTCGATCCAGGAGGTCGATGCCGAGGCCGGCAAGGTGAAATTCTACGCCCCCGTCGTCGAAGGGGTCGAATACCGTCTGGCGCAGGCGCTGGGCTCTTACGCGCAGGCCTTCGCCGACGGCGCGGGGGGCAAAGGTGCCAACGAATATTCGTGCAACTGTATTCTGAACTATCTCTACGGCGAGCTGGAAGGACAGCGCACCGGCGGCTTCACCGGCCCCGTCACTTTCGGCGAGATCGCCTATATCCTGCTCAACCAGACCCTTGTGCGCATGGAGCTGCATGAGGGCGATGCCGCCGCCTGACGGGCGGGGCGCAGCCAGTCGCGGCCCTTAGGGGCGTGCCCCTCTCAGAGCGGGATGACATAAGAAAAGCGCGCGCCGGTCGGGCGCGCGCTTGAAATATCTCGGTGCAGGCTTGGCCCGCACCCATCACGGATCAGACGTTGAGCTGATAGGTGATCGGGTGGAAGTGGAAGCCGGTGTCCAGCGCCTCGAGATGGCCGACGCCGGGGAAGGGCATATGGTAGCCGATGAAGGCCAGCTTGTCGGCGGCGACACGGCCCAGAAGTTCCTTGCGGGTCTTTGCGGCCATCTCCTTGTCCATGTCGTATTTCACTTCCCAATCGGGACGCTGAAGCGACCAGACATAGTGGTTCGACGTATCGGCGGCGAGCATCAGCCCCTTGCCACCCGACTCCACCATGAAGGCCATATGGCCCGGGGTATGTCCGAACGCCTCGACCGCCGAGATGCCGGAGACGACCGAATCGCCACCCTTGAGATAGCTCATCTTCTCGGCCAGCGGACGGACCTTGGCTTCGAACGTGTCGTTGCCCGCATTCGACCAGTGGTCGAATTCTTTCTGGCCGGTGATATAGGCGGCATTGGCGAAGGTCTCGCCGCCATCGCCCATCAGCCCG
>NZ_DFRG01000255.1:0-4618 GCF_002378135.1 Thioclava sp. UBA3469 | reverse complement strand
GCATCGCGGCCATCGGCGGGCCGAAAACGGGGGGGCGCGCCGAGCATGGCTATCTCAAGGCGCCGGAGGCACGTCCGGGCCAGATCCTGAAGGCCTTCGTGCCCGCCGACCGCCAGACCCGCTCCAAGCTGGAACGCAAACTTGCGCAGGCCGGGCTGTCCGGCGCGAGCGCATTGCGCCGCTTCACCCTGGTCCGGATCGCGCTGGGGATCGGCCTGCCGGGCATTTTCATGGGGCTTCTGTTTGCCGCGCGCAGCCCCGAAATAGGCCTGCCGATGGGGCTGGATGCCCGTCTCGGCAGCCTGAGCGGCATGGCGACCTATCAGATCCTGACCGGGCTCGTCGCAGGCGGCTATCTGCTGCCGCTGATGTGGCTCAACGGCCGGATGCGCGAGCGGCGGCTGCGGATCGAAGAGAGCTTCCCGAACGCGCTCGATCTGATGCAGGTCGCGATCGAGAGCGGCATGGGGTTCGATGCGGCGATGACCCGCGTGGGCAACGAGCTTGCGGAGACGTCGCCGGAGATTTCCTTCGAGTTCCTCTCGGTGCAGCGCCAGGTTCAGGCCGGGCGCGAGCGCGAGGCGGCACTGCGCGACATGGCCGACCGGACCGGGGTCGAGACCGTGCGCGCCTTCGCCAATGTCGCGAGCCAGTCGCTGCGCTTCGGAGCCTCGATGGCGCAGGCGTTGACCACCTATGCCGCCGATCTGCGCGGTATCCGCGAGATGCGGGCCCAGGAAAAGGCCAATCGCCTGCCGGTGCAGATGTCAGGGGTTCTGGCCTCGCTGATGCTCCCGGCGCTGATCCTGATCGCCGTTGGCCCGGTGGTGATTCGCTATTTCGTGAATTACGCGCAGTAAATCGAATCGTTTCCAAATTCGATCTTTTCCCAAAGCATTGTTTACGGACAATTTTTTCGGCCGAAATGTCGACTTAAATGCCGAATATGCAACCTTTGATTGCAGTGGGTATCAATAGAATCATCCACAGGAGGCTGTGGATATAGTCCAAATGGCTAGCTTAGGAATTAACGCATTTAGGGGTTACGCTTAGAGATGGTCTACGCGCTGTCACGCACATAAGTGGGCCACATATAATAGTTTCTGGGGATGGTGGGGACCATGCGGGACTATGGGACAGCCGGGGCTTCGCCCGGGCAAGAGCGCGCTATCGAAGCGGGCATGATTGGGGCCGTTGCACAGTGGTGTGAGTGTCTGCACGGGACGAACCCGCTGCGCACGGCGTTGAGATATCTGACCGACAGTATCGGGGCCGAGGCCGTCATATTGGCGCGCTATCCGCGAGATGCGGGCGCATCGGCACGGGCGTTGGTCCATGACAGGGCGCGATCCGGCTGCCGGATCCCGCTGGAGCAAAGCTTCGCAGGCGATCTGCTTGGCGATTATCTCGACAAGGCGAAACGGGGCTCGACCTGGTATCGCTCGATGCAGGACGAGGACGTGCCGCATGCGGTCGCTTCGGCACTGGCCCGGCGCAACCTCGTCGAAATGGTCGTCATCCCGCTCGAGATCAGCGACCGCTGGGTCGATACGCTGGAGCTGCATTTCACCGAAAAGCTGCGCCAGTATCAGCAAGCGGTGCTGACCACGCTCGGCGATACGCTGAGCCGCACCTGGCACAACCGCGCGCGGGGCATGTTCACCGAGACCTTGCTGAAATCTGCCGCCAAGCAGGCCGCGCCGCTCATCGGCTCGCCGATCCTGAGCGCGGACAACCCGGCGCGTCTGAGCCGGTCGGAATATCGCGTCTGCCTGCTGCTGCGCCACGGCCAGTCGCCCGATCAGATGCTTGCAGAGCTGGGGATCAAGGAATCCACCCTGCGCACCCATCTGAGCAATCTCTACGCCAAGACCGGCGCGCGCAATCTGGCGGAACTGACCTTCCAGCTTGTCTCCGAACTGCCCTTCGAGCTCGCCGGCGCCAGAGCCGGACGGGTCGCATGACCGGGCAGCTCCTGCCGCTGGCGGCGCTGGCCCCGGTCTTGATCTGGGTCGCGCTCAGCGATCTGCGCGAGATGCGCATCCCGAACAGGATCGTGCTGATCACGCTTGCCTTCTTTGCGCTCTGCGCCCCGTTTCTGGGTCTGCACGAGCTGAGCCTGCGCCTTGCCGCGGGCGCGATCACCTTCCTCGTCGGCTACGTCTTTTTCGTGCTGCGCGCCTTCGGGGGCGGGGACGTGAAATTTCTCGCGGCGCTGATGCTATTCGTCCCCTCTGCGGCGATGGGGGAGTTTTTGATCGCCTTTTCCGTCGCGCTTTTTGCGGGCTCGGCGCTGACGATGGGGCTGCAAAGCACGCCGGTGGCGACGCGGCTTGGGCCCCGCTTGGGTTGGAAAAGTTGTTACGCACGGGGAAAGCTCCCGATGGGCGTCTCGATCGCGCTTGCGGGTCTGGCTTTGCCTTATCTGGTCGGCGGGTAGGCCCCGCCAAGGGAGGACCTATGTCACGCAAGATTTGGACCAAACCGCTCGGAGTGGTCGCTCTGGCTTTGTGCACGGTCAGCGCACCGCTCCTCGCGGACGAAACGAAGCCCGACGTCACCGAACGCGCGCAGGCGCTCGTCTGGGGCTCTGGCGATGTGAAGCCCGATCCACAGGCCGGGCTCTCGATGTTGGAGGACGCCGCGGCGCAAGGCGATCCCGAAGCGGCTTTGGCCGCAGGTGACCTGCTCCTCTGGGGCGGTCCTGTCGCTGCGGATCGTGATCGCGCCGTTGGTTATCTCGAACAGGCGGTCGAAGCGGGCAGCTGGGATGCGCACCGTCTGTTGGGCAAGCAGCTGATCGGCGGCTGGGCTTTGCCACGCGACACTGCGCGCGGGGTCAACCTGCTTAAGACGCAGATCGCAAAGGGCGATGCGAAAGCGGCGCTGATCTTGGGCGAGGCCTATCTCTACGGAACGGGCCTGCCGCGCGATTATGCCAAGGCGCGCGACCTGTTCGAGACCGCAGCAGAGGCGGGCGACGCGACCGGATTGTGGAAATACGGCGAGACGCTGATGTGGTCGCAGCGTGATCCGAAGACAGCGCAGGCGTTTCTCGAACGCGCAGGCGCGGCGGGTGTCGATGGCGCCTATGCGACGCTGGCCGAGGGCGCGATGTATGGCTATCTCGGTGGCGGCAAAGCGTCGCGCGCGAAGTTCGACGGCTATGCCAAGGCCGCCCGCGCGGCCGGGAACGAGCGGATCGAGGTGCTCGACGCCACGCGCCGCATCTGGGGCATCTCGATGCGCGGCGATGGCAAACAGGCGGTGGCGCAACTGCGCGAGGCTGCCGAGGCGGGCAACAAGACCGCAGCGCGCTATCTGGTCGGTCTCCTGCGCGACGGCAATTCCTATAACGTCCGGCGCGATCCCAAGGGGGCGGCGGACTTCCTCGAAGCGCATAGCGATCTGTTCACGCCCGAAGAACGTGAGAATTACGCGATGACGATCCGTGTGGCGAGGCATCGGCACGATGCCGATTTCGCGCCGCTCGCAGGAGAGATCGCGCCCGCCCGGGCGAAGATGAATGCCGCAGAGGCTCGCGACCTGTTCAAGGCTAATCCTCGGCTCGCGGTCTATATGATCCAGAAAGACCTTGCCGATAAGGGGCTGTATCGCGGCCCGCTCGACGGGTTTGCCGGGCGCGGAACGCTGCGCGCGATGGAGCGTGCCTGTGGCACGATGCCGGGCGATATGGCCTGCCGGGACGGAGTTCTGGCGCCCGAGATCGTCGGCGCGATGCTGCGCGAAGGGTGGGGCTCGTAAGTGACATCGAAGGTTCTGGTCACCGGCGGCGCGGGCTTTATCGGGTCGCATTGCTGCAAGGCGCTGGCTGCGGCGGGGCACGCCCCCGTCGTCTTCGACGATCTGTCGCGCGGCCATGCCGATGCGGTGCGCTGGGGGCCTCTGGTCGAGGGCGATCTGCGCGACCGGGATCTGGTGGAGACGGCGCTCAAGGAGCACCGGATCGACGCTGTGATCCATTTCGCGGCGCTGGCCTATGTCGGCGAGAGCGTGGCCGAACCCACCCGCTATTACGACGTCAATCTGGGCGGGATGACCGCGCTTCTGAGCGCGATGCAGGCGGTGGGGCTCGACAAGATCGTGTTCTCGTCGAGCTGCGCCACTTATGGCACGCCCGAGACGCTGCCGATCTCCGAAGACACACCGCAAAACCCGATCAACCCCTATGGCCGCAGCAAGCTTATCTGCGAATGGATGCTGAAAGATGCCGCAGCCGCGACCGCTCTGCGCTTCGCGGCCCTGCGCTATTTCAACGCGAGCGGCGCTGACCCGAGCGGCGAGATCGGCGAGCGGCACGACCCGGAGACCCATCTGATCCCGCTGGTGCTGCGCGCGGCCTCGGGGCAGGGGCCGGCGGTGAAGGTCTTCGGCACGGATTATCCGACGCCCGACGGCACCTGCATCCGCGACTACATCCATGTCGACGATCTGGCCCGCGCGCATCTTCTGGCGCTCGATCACCTGCAGGGCGGCGGCGACAGCCTGAAGCTCAATCTCGGGACCGGGCGGGGCGCGTCGATCCGCGAGGTGATCGCCTCGGTCGAGCGGGTGACGGGGCGCAAAGTGCCCTTCGAGGACGCCCCGCGCCGCCCCG
>NZ_DFRG01000009.1:0-7664 GCF_002378135.1 Thioclava sp. UBA3469 | reverse complement strand
GAGGAGGAGAGAGAGCGCCGCCGCAGTCCTGAGCCCCAGGGAGGAGGAGAGGGGCTCGGGAAGCGAATTACTTACCGTATGCGGCCTCGTAGGCCACGCGGGTGATCATCGAGCTGTGCAGCCCGAGGTCGTTCAGCTCGCGGCTGTTGAGCGAGCGCAGTTCGTTGAGCGTCTGGCGATACACCTTGCGGCGGGCCAGGGCTTCGGTCAGTTTCGATTTCAGCGCGGCGAAGCCGCCTTCGTTCAGTTGGATGTCTTGTACGAGTGCCATCGTTTTAGCCTCATCTATCTACTTGCGAGGGCCGCTGCCGGTTCCAGCTTGTCGACCCGAATTCGTTACTTCGTGTTCCGTCGTTGGGCTAAAGATGGCGCTAATGCTGCGACTGCACAATGCCGGGAAGCCTCATTGCCGCCATGCAGAAAATGCATGAATGATTCTGACCCATTTTCGAGACGCAGACGCAAGATATGTGCGCTTGCCTTGGGGCGTTTGGGGGATTCCTGACCATTTGGGCAGTTCTCGACTTGAACTGCGCGGCAAAAACGCCACAGTTCCGGCCAAATCACGAGCAGTCGGGCCAATGATGGACCCGGGAATGGAGGAATCTGCATGGCTCTGAGCAAGGAAACGGTTCTTGCGACGTTGCAATCGGTAGAAGTGCCGGGCGGCGGGACCGCGATCAGCCGCGATCTCGTGCGCGCGCTCGCGGTGCAAGACGGCGTGGTGCGCTTCGTGCTCGAAGGCGCGCCGCAGCCCGAACTGGAAGCGATGCGCCCCGCGCTGGAAGCGGCGATCAAGGCGCTCCCCGAGGTGACGAGCGTGACAGTGGTGGTGCCCGCGGGCGCGCCGCGCGGTCTTGGCGGCACCGCTCAGCAATCGCAACAGCGCGGCCCCGCGATCGGCGGCCATCCCAAGCCCCAGCAAGGTCCGCAAAAAGTGCCGGGCGTGAAGAAGATCATCGCCGTGGGGTCGGGTAAGGGCGGCGTCGGCAAATCCACTGTCGCGTCGAACCTCGCTGTGGCGCTGACTCGCGCGGGCAAGAAGGTCGGTCTGCTCGACGCGGATATCTATGGTCCCTCGCTGCCGCGCATGATGGGCGCGAACAAGCGGCCCGCCTCGCCGGACGGGCAGACGATCCTGCCGCTGCAGGCGCATGGCGTCACGCTGATGTCGGTCGGTCTCATGCTCAAAGAGAGCGAGGCGGTTATCTGGCGTGGCCCGATGCTGATGGGCGCGATGCAGCAGATGCTGTTTCAGGTGAAATGGGACGAATACGGCCCGCTCGACGTGCTTTTGATCGATCTGCCGCCGGGGACGGGGGATGTGCAGCTCACGCTGTGCCAGAAAACCGAGCTGGACGGGGCGATCATCGTCTCGACCCCGCAGGATGTCGCGCTGCTCGATGCGAAGAAAGCGATCGACATGTTCCAGCGGCTGAAAACCCCGATCCACGGGCTGGTCGAGAACATGTCTTCTTATGTCTGCCCGAATTGCGGCCACGAGGCGCATCTCTTCGGCCATGGCGGGGTCGCCGCGGAGGCGAAGGCGCTGGGGCTGCCCTTCCTCGGTGCGCTGCCCGTCGATCTGGATGTGCGGCTCGCCGGCGATGCGGGCACCCCGGTTGCGGCGGGCGAGGGGCCGGCGGCCGAGGGCTATGCCGCTCTTGCGCAGGGGCTGGTCGACCGCGATCTGCTCTGATCTCAGCTCTAGGCCAAGCTCACGCTAAGAAAGGCGCCCGATCCGGGCGCCTTTTTTCTGGTCACAGGGGCGTTATGGGAAATCATGGCACCTTTCATGGAACTTCACGGGAGCGTAGAAGGCAGGTGAGCGGAGATTCGCCACGAAACTGGGCGGAATCACGCGCGCTTCACGTGCCCTCGCGCAAAATCACCCTGTAGTGAGCGCTGAAATCAGTGGTGTCGTGGGTTCAAATTGCGGCTCAAAAACCACAGGTTCCGCATTGGTGGAAATTTTTTGGGATTTTACGGGAAGCTCTGACGGCTCCGGTTTTTCCACCATATATAGTAAATCGTCGCTAGGCTTGCGCTAGGTGTGGTCCGATCTCGGCGCAACGCCTTGTAATGGAGTCTCGTCGCGAACAACATATGCCCAGTCTTCGGCAACTTTTTTCTTGCGTGCCATGAATTCCCATGGCATCCCTAATTCATCGGAAGCGAAGACAAATAGAGGCGCTAAGACCTCACGGCGAAATGCAGGTTTCATACAGGCCATCGCTTCACGAAAACAAAGAGATCCGGCGCGCGAGCGAGCAGATATCCCCATCCCCCCAGGTGGCGCGTGCAGTCGGACATACCCAGTAATGGGAACGAGGGCGGCGGATTGGGCAGTGGCAGCAGCCCAATCCGCTGTTTTCATTTCGGGCCCCGCCCGGCGGGACAGGTGATAGGAGCGCGCTTTGGCGGGCATGTTCATAGGCGAATACACCTTCAAGGTGGACAGTAAGGGTCGCGTGTCGATCCCCGCACTGTTTCGTCGTGAGCTGGAAGAGGGCGACCCCGAGGGCCCGAACAAAGATCGCCCCCGCATGGTCATCGTCTACGGCGCCGACACCCAGAAAATGCTCCAGATCTACACGCAGGCCGCCTTCGAGGCGCTGGCCGCCGATATCGCGGCGCTGCCGCGCGGCTCTAAGCAGCGCACGATCCTGCAGCGGATGGTTTTGTCCAAATCGCACCCGACCGAAGTCGATCCCGATGGCCGCCTGGTTCTCCCGGCGGCTTTGCGCACGAAGATCGGTCTCGACAAGGAGGCTTATTTCTCCGGCGTGGGCGAGACCTTCGAGATCTGGAACCCCGAGACCTTCGCTGCTGCCGATGAAGCCAATATCGATCAGTGGATCGAGGAGCAGGGCGAAGATTTCGACCCGCTCAGCCTATTGTCGCAGGGGTGAGCCATGACGGATCGGGACGCCCTGCCAGACGCCCCCCACGTCCCGGTATTGCTGCGGCCGCTCCTTCGGGCGGTCGCGCCTGTCTCTGGGACCTGGCTTGACGGAACCTTCGGCGCGGGCGGCTATGCGCGCGGATTGCTGGAGGCGGGCGCCGACAAGGTGATTGGCGTCGATCGCGACCCAGCGGTCTTCGAGATGGCCGAGGCGTGGCGCGGCGAGTATGGCGACCGGCTGGAACTGGTCGAAGGCACGTTCTCCGAACTCGATACCTATTCCGACGAACTGCTGGACGGGGTGGTGCTGGATCTCGGCGTCTCCTCGATGCAGCTCGATCAGGCGGATCGCGGGTTTTCTTTCATGCGCGACGGGCCGCTCGACATGCGGATGTCGCAGGAAGGGCCCTCGGCCGCCGATCTGGTGAACGAGACGGACGAAGCCGAGCTCGCTGATATCCTTTATCAATATGGCGAAGAGCGCGCCTCCCGCCGGATCGCCAAGGCTATTGTCGAAGCACGCAAGACCCAGCCTTTCGAGACCACGCAACAACTGGTCAAAGTGATCGAGCGTTGCCTGCCGCGCCCGAAACCAGGGCAGAGCCATCCCGCCACGCGCAGCTTCCAGGGGCTGCGCATCGCGGTGAACGACGAATTCGGCCAGCTCATCGAGGGGCTGGAAGCCGCGGAACGCGCGCTGAAGCCCGGCGGGCTTCTGGCTGTGGTCAGCTTCCATTCGCTCGAAGACCGGGTGGTGAAGCGCTTCTTTGCGGCGCGCTCGTCGACGGGCGGGGGCGGTTCGCGCCACGCACCGGTTCAGCAAACCCTTGATCCCGCTTTCGAGATTACCGTGAAGGGCGACGGGCCCGACGCAGAGGAACTGGCGGAAAACCCGCGCGCACGGTCGGCCCGGCTTCGGGTAGGACGGCGCACCGAGGCGCCCGCCGGCAAGGCCGATCGCACGCAATTGGGGCTTCCGAAGCTCGTCACCGGGGAAAAGAAGGGGAAACGCCGTTGAGACTGCTTGCCTATCTTGCCGCCTCCGCCTGTGTCCTCGCGCTCGCCTTCTGGGCCTATCACGTCAACTACGACACGCAGGACCGGATCGACGAACTGCGCGACCTCAACCGCGAAATCGCCTCGCTCAACGAGGGGCTGTCCGTGCTGAACGCCGAATGGGCCTATCTCAACCGCCCGCAGCGCCTGCGCGAACTGGTCAATCTCAACTTCACCTCGCTGCGTCTCCTGCCGATGACGCCCGAGCAGTTCGGGACCGTGGCGCAGATCGCCTATCCGACGCCGCAGGCCGATGATGCCGATGCGTCGGGCACCGATTTGTCCGGCCTTTCCGACCCGATCGAGGTCAAGGCCGATCCTGAGGGAGGGAACTGATGCGCACGCCCCTTCGTCCGCTTGCCCGTATTCTCGACGCCCGCGAAAAAGGCGAAAACCCCGACGCGATCGAACGCGAGAACCGCCGTCTGCGCGGCGAGGCCACTCGTGACAAGGCCCGTCAAAGCGCCGAAGGCCGCCTGCTGGTCATGTCGGTGATCTTCCTCGCGGCCTTCCTGACGGTGGGACTACGCATGGGCTCCTTCGCCGCCGCGCGCCCCGAAGAGCCGCAGACCGATTCCACGACCGAGCAGATCCACGCCCAACGCGCCGACATCGTCGACCGCAAGGGCAGGGTGCTTGCGACCAACCTGCTGACCCACTCGCTCTATGCGCAGCCGCCGATGATGATCGACCCGCTGGGCACCGTGGACAAGCTGGTGAAGATCTTCCCCGATCTCGACCGCGACCGGCTGAAGAAGGATTTCACCGGTCATCGCAAATTCGTCTGGATCAAGCGCCGCATCAGCCCCGAGCAGATGCAGGCAGTCCATGATATCGGCGATCCCGGCCTTCTGTTTGGCCCGCGCGAAATGCGGCTTTATCCCAACGGCCACCTCGCCTCGCATATTCTTGGCGGCGCGCGCTACGGCACGGAGGGCGTTAACTCCGCCGAGATCCTCGGCGTCGCCGGGATCGAGAAGGAATACGACAAGTGGCTGCGCGATCCGTCCAATGGCGGGCAGCCGCTGAAGCTCTCGCTGGACCTGACCGTGCAGTCCGCGCTCGAAGACGTGCTCTCGGGCGGCATGAAGCTGATGAATGCCAAGGGCGCAACGGCGGTGCTGATGAAAGTTCAGACCGGCGAGATCGTCGCCATGGCGAGTCTGCCCGATTTCGACCCCAACGACCGCCCCGCGCCGCTTCTGAAAGGCGATCCTTCCGACAGCCCGCTGTTCAACCGCGCGGTTCAGGGGATGTATGAGTTGGGCTCCACCTTCAAGATTTTCGCGGTCAGCCAAGCGATGCAGGACGGTCTGGTCACGCCCGAGACGATGATCGACACCAAGGGCCCGCTGCGCTGGGGAAAGTTCCGCATCCACGATTTCCACAATTACGGCAAGCAGTTGTCGGTCACGGATGTGATCGTGCACAGCTCGAATATCGGCACTGCGCGGATCGTCCAGAAGATCGGCCCCGAGAAGCAGCGCGAATTCCTCGGCAAGCTGGGCCTTCTGGAGCCCTCGCCGGTGGAACTGATCGAGGCGCCGACGGGCCGCCCGATTCTGCCGAAGAATTGGTCGGAGCTGTCCGCGATGACCATCGGCTACGGTCACGGTCTTTCCGACAGCCCGCTGCAGCTTGCGACGGCCTATGCGACGATCGCCAATGACGGGCGCCGCGTGCTGCCGACGCTGATTGCCAACGGCGGCCCGCGCAAGCCGCATAAACAAGAATTCGGTGCGCCCGAAGGCGCGCAGGTCGTGTCTCCGGCGGTTGCCCGCAAGGCACTGGCGATGATGCGCGCCGTGGTGACGCGCGGCACGGCGAGCTACGGCAATGTCGAGGGCTATCAGGTCGCGGGCAAGACCGGCACCGCCGACAAGCCCGATCCGCAGGGCGGCTATTACGACAAGAAGGTGATCTCGACCTTCGCAGGCGTCTTCCCGGTGACCAACCCCGAATATGTGCTGGTTCTCACGCTGGACGAGCCGACGGATACCTCCGGCGACACGCCGCGCCGCACCGCAGGCTGGACCGCCGTGCCGGTCGCGGCCGAGACGATCCGCCGTGTCGCGCCGCTTCTGGGCCTGCGCCCCGAACCGACCACGCCCGACACGCTCGACGGCATCAGCCTCGTCAAGAAAGACTGACCTTTCCGGGCTGGCAGCGGGTCTCGCGCCACGCGCATGAACTCGCGCAAAGAGACCGGGGGAAGGGCCTGTCGCCTTGACCTCGCAGACGCGTCGCCGGATAAGTGCGGCAAGCTGAATGAAGGACGGATACGATGGCTGCGGGCACCAAAATGCTGAGCGAATTGGGGCTGACGCCGCTGCAGGGCGCAGACTGCGCGATCTCGGGGCTGTCGGTCGACAGTCGGCAGGTCAAGCCGGGCCATCTCTTCGCGGCGCTGCCGGGCACGCAGATCCACGGGGCCGAGTTCATCCCTTACGCATTGCGCATGGGCGCGGCTGCGGTGCTGACCGATCGCGCGGGCGAGAAGGCCGCGCGCGAGGCGCTTGAAGGCACCGACACCGCCATCGTCATCACGCAAGATCCGCGTCAGGCGCTGGCCTTCGCTGCGGCGCTGTGGTTCGAGCGCCAGCCCGAGACCCTGATCGCGGTGACCGGCACCAACGGCAAGACCTCCGTGGCCACCTTCACCCGCCAGATCTGGCAGCTAATGGGGTTCGAGGCCGCGAATATTGGCACGACCGGCGTGGAAGGCAGCTATTCCGCCCCATCGCCGCATACCACGCCCGAGCCGATCACCCTGCATCGCCTGCTGTCGGATATGGCGGCCGTCGGCGTGACCCATGCCGCAATGGAGGCCTCCTCGCACGGGCTGGCGCAGCGCCGGCTGGATGGTGTGACGCTCTCGGCGGCCGCGTTTACGAATTTCACGCAAGATCACCTCGATTATCATGCGAGCTTCGAGGAGTATTTCGCCGCCAAGGCCGGGCTCTTCACCCGGGTCCTGCCTGAAGACGGGGCGGCGGTGATCAATCTCGACGATCCCAAGGGCGAGGAACTGGCGCGCTATATCACCGCACGCGGTCAGGAATTGATCGGGATCGGCCATACCGAGCAATGCGAGATGCAGATCCTTGGTCAGCGATTTGACGCGACCGGGCAGGACGTGCGCTTTTCGTGGGAAGGCTGGACGCAGATGACCCGCCTGCCGCTGATCGGCGGGTTCCAGGCGATGAACGTGCTCACGGCAGCGGCGCTCGCCATCGCCTGTGGTGCCGACCCCGAGGACGTCTTCGCGACGCTGCCGAAGCTCTCCACCGTGCGCGGGCGGATGCAGCTGGCCGCCACCCGCGACAATGGCGCGACGGTTTTCGTCGATTACGCCCACACCCCCGACGCGGTGCAGACGGCGCTCAAGGCGCTGCGCCCGCATGTGATGGGCCGCCTGATCGCCATCGTCGGCGCGGGCGGGGATCGCGACGCGACCAAGCGCCCGCTGATGGGGCAGGCCGCCGCCGAGAACGCCGATATCGTCATCGTCACCGACGACAACCCGCGCTCGGAAGATCCCGCAACGATCCGCGCCGCCGTGCTGGAAGGCGCGCCCAAGGCGATGGAAGTGGGCGACCGGGCCGAGGCGATCCTGCGCGGCGTCGATCTGCTGCAGCCGGGCGATGCGCTCTTGGTGATGGGCAAGGGCCACGAGAGCGGCCAGATCATCGGCTCGGATACC
>NZ_DFRG01000008.1:0-17751 GCF_002378135.1 Thioclava sp. UBA3469 | reverse complement strand
GGCCCAATTAGGAACATGCGGTGGAATCAATTTTCCGCCAGCAAGTCCTTCACCGTAAGCCGTCGCGATTTCCCGACGCCGCTCTGTCCAAGCATCGAGATAGGGAAGTTTAGCCCTCAGCACCGCAGCTTGTATCGGGTCGAGGCGCGAGTTTACACCTTTGATTTCGTTCACATATTTCTCTCGGCTACCATAATTTCGCAGAACTCGGATTCGATCTGCGAGATCCTCGCGATTGGTTGTGATCGCGCCGCCATCACCGAGCGCGCCGAGGTTCTTGCCTGGATAGAAGCTCCAGCACACCACGTCGCCATGTGCGCCGATACGCTGGCCTTTGTAACGCGCACCGTGGGCTTGGGCCGCGTCTTCGACAACGGCGATCCCCTTTTCCCGAGCGAGCTTCAGGATCGGATCGAGATCAGCCGGTTGCCCATAGAGGTGGACAGGCAGCAGCACCTTGGTCCGCTCAGTGACAGCTGCAGCGAGCCGCGCGGGATCGATATTATGCGTCGCGGTGTCGGGTTCGACTGGGACAGGGATTGCTCCGACTGCGCTCACCGCGAGCCAGGTGGCGATATAGGTGTTCGAAGGAACGATCACTTCGTCACCGGGGCCGACATCAAGAGTGCGCAGCGCGAGAATCAACGCATCGAGCCCATTGCCAAGCCCGACTGCATGAGATGCACCGCAATACTCGGCCCACTCCGCCTCGAAAGCCTCGACCTCGGGACCAAGGATATACCAGCCGCTTTCAAGCACACGCATAACGGCCGCGTCGATTTCTGTCTTTAGCTCCCTGTAAGCCGCGCCGAGATCGAGGAAAGGAATTATCATTTCAACAGCCTTTTACGCTCAAGAATGAACTCATCGTAGTCTCTTATGTAGTCGTCGGGGTCATAGGTGTGCGACGCGAAAACCAATAGGACGGCATCTCGACTATATCGGTATTGCGTGCCCCAAATCATATTAGGCATGAACACTCCCATTTCTGGGCGGTCTAGTGTGACTTCACATCGTTCTTCGCCATTGTCGAGCAAGACCCGGCATGTTCCATTCAAGCAAATTAGGAACTGCTGACATTGCTTATGAGCATGCTCGCCGCGCAGTTCGACTGACGGGACGTCGAAAACGGCAAAATACCTCGCGGGCGCAAAAGGAACCTCACTCGGCACCTCACCGACGGTCAAAGCGCCACGTGCATCAGTAACTCGCCGCATTAGATAGAGAGCACTATCGTCAACGCCGAGAGAAATTCGCCCTGGACGCGGGATGTCAGAAAAGCTGTTGATATCAACGTGTCGCGGTGCATCCGCCTCCTCCCGCACCGACGACCTTGCATATCCCACCACTTGCGCAGGATTTCCCTCGACAATCGAATTTGCGGGAATTGAACGTAGAACCACAGCCCCCGGGCGGACCACCGCACCTTGTCCAATAGTGACGCCCTCTCCAATCACGGCAGCGGCCTCGATCTTCGCCCGTTCACGGATCGTAATCCGCGAACCAGCCAAAACTACCCGCTCCCCGATCGAAACGCCAACCTCGACAATTGCATCATCTGGTACAATACAGTCCTGCGCGATTGAATTAGGTCGTGTCATTTTCATTCCTTTAGAACGGCGAGATGGTGTTCACGATCGGTCTCGTAGCGCTCCCGAGTATAGTCGAAGTAGATATTCGACATATCACAGCCAGTTTCGACCATACCTAAGCGCCTATAGAACGCCGTCGCATGACTGTTCTCGTGGCGAACGTCTATCCTCGCCACGGTTTTGTCGAGCTCTCCGAAGCCTATCCCAAATGATAGAACAGCGCTTTCCAACGCTGCCTTTGAGGGCTTGTTCTTATCGAGGATCCAGCTACCCCAAGTGAAATGATCGGCCTCGATATCGTAGAGCCGAACCAAACCACAGCGCCTACCGTCGTCAAGCCGCTCAGCGACGTAGTAATACTCAACTCCCTCCGCTTCACGAAGCTTGTAGGCCTCGATCCAGCGGCGCTGGTCCTCAACCGTGCCGGTCACGGCAGACAGATGCGTATTAAAGGCAGAATCCGTCCGCAATCCATGAATGTATTCAGCATCATCGGGCCTCACCACCCGCAACCTCAGCCGGGGTCCCGAAACTTTCAAAGGAGCCAGTGACCTCACAAACGCACCTCGCTCGCCCCTGCGGGAAGAACGCTCTTGAGGTCGAACAGCACATGTCGGTCCTTCCCGAACGCACGCAATTCGCCCTCCCCCATCTCGCGGAACTCTTGATGGGCAACAGCTAGAACAACAGCGTCATAATTGGCGACTTTAGGCTCGGCGACGGGCGAGATACCGTATTCTGCCTGAGCTTCATCCGCGTCGACCCAAGGATCATGGACATCGACATCCACGCCATAATCGCGCAACTCAGCCACCACATCGACAACCCGCGTGTTGCGCAGATCTGGGCAGTTCTCTTTAAAGGTCAGCCCAAGCACCAACACTCGAGAACCCGCAACCGGAATACCGCGCTTCAGCATCGCCTTGACGAGTTGCCCAGCTACATAGGCACCCATCCCGTCGTTGATCCGGCGTCCAGCGAGGATGACTTCGGGATGATAGCCAATCGCCTCCGCCTTATGTGTTAGATAATAGGGGTCGACGCCGATACAGTGCCCACCAACCAGGCCAGGACGAAACGGTAGGAAGTTCCACTTCGTCCCAGCTGCACGCAACACCGCATCGGTGTCGATCTCCAAGCGGTTGAAGATCTTCGCCAACTCGTTGACCAATGCGATATTGAGGTCACGTTGAGTATTCTCGATGACTTTCGCGGCTTCGGCTACACGGATGCTTTCGGCCTTGTGGGTTCCAGCCGTTACGATCGAGGCATAGAGCGCATCAACCACATCCGCCGCTTCCGGGGTTGAACCGGCTGTAACCTTCTTGATCGTCGTCAGCCGATGCTCCTTGTCGCCTGGATTGATCCGCTCGGGGGAATATCCGCAGAAGAAATCCTCGTTGAATTTCAGACCTGAAACTCGCTCGAGCACGGGCACACAATCCTCTTCGGTCGCCCCTGGATACACAGTGCTCTCATAGATCACGATATCCCCACGCTTCAGCGCACGCCCCACAGTTTCCGAGGCCTTGATCAGCGGCGTCAGATCGGGGCGCTTATGGGCGTCGATCGGCGTCGGCACGGTGACGATGAAGATCGTGGCTTCTAACAGCCGCGTCGGGTCGTCGGTAAATTGGAGTCGCTGCGCCTCGGCCAGTTCCTCCGCGGAGACCTCGCGCGTGTGATCTCGCCCAGCACACAGCTCGGCGATACGATCGGGCTTGACGTCGAAGCCAATGATGGGCCGGCGCTTACCGAATTCCACCGCAAGCGGCAGGCCGACATAGCCGAGGCCAATAACAGCAAGAGACCCCTCAGCAGTTAATTGCATTTCAAGCTATCCTTTACTTCCCGTAATACTCTCGGAACCATTTAACGAACCTAGCGATCCCATCTTTGAAATCGGTTTTTGGACGGTAGCCGGTCAATTCCTGGAGAAGCGTCGCATCAGCCCAAGTCGCAGGCACATCACCCATTTGCATTGGCATGTAATTGCGCTCAGCCTTTTGCCCCAGGCTATCCTCGATCGCATCAATGAAGTCCAAGAGGCGCACTTTGTCGGAATTGCCGATATTCACCACCCGGAACGGGGCGACCGGCGACAGACTATCCCATTCTGGGATTTCCTCGCGCGATGCCGGACGCTCGGGGACAGCGTCGATCAATAGGTGAATACCCCGCACGAGATCGTCGACATAGGTAAAGTCGCGATACATGTCGCCGTGGTTATAGATATCGATCCGGCGACCATCGAGAATGGCATCGACGAACTTGTAAAGCGCAAGGTCTGGTCGTCCCCAAGTCCCATAGACCGTGAAGAAGCGGAACATTGTCGTCGGCAGGCCCCAAAGGTGGGCATACGAATGCCCCATCGACTCGGTCGCCTTCTTCGTAGCCGCGTAAATCGTTAGCTGCGTGTCGGCTTTCTCGGTTTCAGTGAAGGGCATGTCTTCATTCGCGCCATAAACCGACGAGGTTGAGGCCATCAAAAGGTGCTGAACCTCTAACCGGCGCGCCGCCTCCATGACATTGAACGTGCCGATCACATTCGCATCGATATAGGCCCGTGGGTTCTCCAAGCTGTAACGCACACCTGCCTGCGCTGCAAGATGGACGATCACATCGGGTTTGAACTCATCCGCCACTTGATCGAACAGGACCTGATCTTCGAGCATCCCTTCGGTTACCGAGAAGCTCTGGTTCTGCAGCAACATCGCATGGCGACGTTGTTTGAGGCTGACGTCGTAGTAATCCGTCATTCCGTCATAGCCATGAACACGGAACCCTTCAGAAAGAAGAAGCTTCGCGAGATGGAAACCAATGAAACCGGCGGTGCCGGTAATTAAAACGCGCCTTTGGCTTTGTGCCTCAGTCATTTTTCGAATTTCCGTCTATCTCTAAATTCGCGCTTCGACCAACTTCTGCCTCAAGCGCTTCGATCTCTGCTTTCAGCGCCTCATATTCCGCAACTTTGCGTTCAAGAAACCGACGCGTCAGAGAGCCTTTTTCGGCGACCCCCTTCGGCGTCAAAATATAAGCGTAACGATGCTTGTGTTTCGAAGCCGAGAAGTTTCCGAGCTTGACTAACCCCTTATCGACAAACGCCTTAAGGACGTAGTTGATCGCCCCAACGCTGATGCCGACATGTTGGGAGAGTTCACGTTGGCTGATCGATGGTTTCTCTTCGATGAGACGTAGGATGCGATATCGAGCATCCTCGCGAGCTCGATCCTGAACCGAGCTCACTGCGCCGCCCTACTGTCAATTGCTACCGCACGAGAGCTGACCGCGGCCCGCCTCGTGGCAATGCTTTGATATGATGAATGCATGGCAAGCATGATGTTCAATTTTGAACGTAGCTGATCGCCTGAGGATGCACAACCAAGGAGAAGGAAGCAGCGCGGACCTTTCGCCAATTTCAGCAGAGGACCGCCCAGCGCTGGTCACCTGATGGCGCCCCGCTTCCCGATAGGCAAGCGAAACGCATATCTCTAGCAGTTAAGTGCGAAGTTCCACCCATCAGCGACAAAGTTCGCGCACTTAAGGCCCTAACACCTTCATTGAGAAAGACCCCGCGCAACGGACAAGAGGCACCCCCACCCGAAAAAACACTCAGTGACTGAAGCAGCCCTGCAAGTCGTTGAATGAAGCCCTCAAGGATTGTGGTGATCATTGCCGGAGCGCGGCCCTAACTTGGCTCTAAATAGTGGGCGCTTTCTATGTTAGCTTTTCTTTTCATTAAGTTGATAGGCGTAGGAAGAAAATCTGACAGTTCGAACAAAGCCATTTCAGCCATGCGTTGGCACCGCTAGGATTACAACTCAAAATGCGATCGGTTCGAGCAGTTTCGAGATCGTCGCCAACCGGCCACCCTCTCCATAACGCTCGCGCCCCAGAGCATGCCCCATCACGTCGCGCCGGATCCGCTCGTCGATCCCGGCGGCGAGCATGCGATCCTCGAGCGCGTGCCGCAGGCTGTAGAGCGAATGCCGCTCACTCTCGAGGAGGCCAGCATCCCGCAAATAGGTGTTCACTGTGGCACTCAGCGTGGCGGAGCTCTCGTGATAGCGCGAAAACCCATCCGGAAACGCTCGCATCGCATCGAGCGACACCCCGTGCAGCGGCATAACGCGCTCCGCATTCTGCGTCTTCAGAACCCGCCCGATCGGCTGCAACAGCAAATGCGGGATCGGATCCTCGAGCCGGATTTCCTCGGGCCGCAGCGCTGCAATCTCGCTCGGACGCAGCCCGGTATTCACCATCACGCGCAGGATCGCCCGCGCCTGCGGCTCCAGCCCATCGAGCGCACCGGGAGCCAGCAAGCGGCCCCGGACCCACGCATCGGAGAAGGACGGCCGCCGCGCGGCCTTCCCCTGCCGGAAGCCGAGATCCTCAAGCGGTAGCTCGAGCCCGAGCCGCATATCGCGGTTCACGCGCCTCAACACCGCACTCAGATGCGTCAGATCCTTGTTCGCGGAATTCGCGGTAAGCCTTTCGGACGCCATCCGCTCTGCCCACCAATCGCGAAAATCGAGGAAATCATCGCGCGTCAGATCATCAAGCGGCTTGTCACCGACAACCGCGATGAAATTCTGCACCGCCTTGATATGCGGGTAACGCCACCGCCGAACCTGGTCCGCACTCTTGCCCAAGGTCTTGTCGCGCGCGAGCCCCCAGAACAGCTCAAGCGCCCGCGATACGGTGATCAAAGGCAGTTCCGCCCCACCCAGAAGTGAATCCGCCCCTAGCGGATCGCGCATCTCGTCACTGGTAGCCAGATCGATACGCGCGAGTAGCTCTTGCACAGGCAGACGCGCCACCTTGCGCGCATCGAGAAGCCGGTAGCCTCGCGCCTTCGCAAACCGCTTGGCCGCAGCGAACCGCGCCTCCGCGTCCTCCGTGTCGCCATCGAGCATCGCCTCCCAGACCTCGACCTGCTCGGCCCAGAGCACCGGGGCCTTCTCTCGCGCCACCGCCTCAGACCCCGTCCGAAGGCTGATCACCACTTCGCGGCGCGGATCGACAGAGGCATACCCCTTGGGAACCCGCCGACGCAGATGCCAAATTTCGCCGCGCTTGGTGATGTTCATTGCACACCTCCGGGAAAGAGCTTTGTGTATCACTATGTGTAGCACGAAAGCCTTCCCTAGGGAATCGAATTCACCATAAATAACTGATTTATTTATATTTAGCCACGATCGCCACTTGGAAATCGAGATGTATATGTCGGAGAGGAATTCCGCCAAAAAGCCCCGAGAAGGAAACATGAGATCACGCCGCGCCTACGTCAGACGCGCCGGGCGTGATCGATCACCTGAGCAAACACACCAGCGGCCATTTCCTGCGCGGACCGGGCATGTGCGACATATCCGAAGGGTTCGACAAGCCGCGCAATTCCCGCGTCCTCCACCCCGGCGGCACTCAAGGCCGCTTCGCGCAATTGACGCGCCCGAAGGCTTCCCTGCGCCCCGATATAGAAAGCGCGAGTCTCCAAGGCATGCGTCAAAAGTGCGGTTTCGCGCTCATGGTCGTGGAAGAAAAGCGTGACGGCCGTGCGATAATCGACATGGGCCGTATCGGGCCAGGTCTTGCCGGAAAACGCGCATGCGCCTGCAATGCCATCGCGCGTCTCCTCGGCTCCGGCATATAGCGTGACCGGCAAACCCGCAGCCTGCGCAAGCGCGGAAAATCCCCGAGGCTCGGGACCGTCGCCAAAGACCAGAACCCGCACTTTGGGGCGCAAGGTCATCGTCAGACCGCCGCGCGTCGCGCCGTTTTCGATCTGGCCATCCGGCAGCACCGTCAGCGTCGCATTTTCACGCGCGACCAGACGGCGATGCACCACGTCCAGAACCTCACGATCCGGGGCTGGCAGCAAGGTTACTTCCAGCCCTCCCCCACAAGGCAGTTGAATATCCATGAAAGGCGACCCGCGCCCGTAACGCAGCACCGTCGGAGCGCCGGTTTTCAACGCCTCCACCGCGTGAAGCGCGACATCCTCGTCGATACATCCCGACGACAAATTGCCGAACCGCCGCCCGGCACCATCGACTGCCATGCCAGAGCCGAGCGGTCGATATGACGGTCCCTCGACATGGCTGATGAAACACAGACACATTGGCCCCGGCCCCAAGAACCGAGCCAAGGGCCATTCGGTCTCGCATAGAACTGTCGTTGACTGATCCATGCCATTTACCCTCTTAGAAAGGTGTCCGTTTCTCTGCATATCTCGAACTCGGATCGGCGTCCCAAAGTCGCCCCGCCTCCTTGCGACGAAGCTCATCCAATCCCGTTGCGTGCGGCCAACGCGACACGCCGCGACGTCTTCGGACGGTTTCGCTTCGCAGGTTCAAATCTCGCGCTCTCTCCCGGACCTACGCGCCGCGCTTTGACCCGAGAGAGAGGAGTAGATCGATCACAGCGCCTGGGATCTCTTAACCGATAATCAGCACTGGAAAGGAGGCCACGAGGATCAGCACACCCAGCATCACGCCGACATAGGGCAGCGCACCGGCAAAGATGGATTCCAGGGAGACGCTCCGGTCTCCAAGCGTCGAATGCACCGTGAAGATCGAAATCCCGAAGGGCGGTGTGAGCAACCCGACCTCGACCGCAATCACCGTGATGATGCCGAACTGGATCAAGTCGTAACCAAGGTGCTGCGCGATCGGAGCTGCGATAGGAACCACGATCAGCAGGATCGAACTGCTATCCAGGATCATACCGAGAAGCAGCACCAGCAGCACATAGACGATCAGGAACCCGACCGGGCCAAAGCCGCTGCCGCTCACAAAGGCGCCGATAGCGGCCGGGATACCTGCGACGGCAAGCATCTGGCTGTAGAAGCCAGCGGCCACCAGCAGCGCGAGGATGCCGACCGAGATGGTGCCGGTTTGGCTCAGCACCGCCCAGCAACCGCGCAGGTTCAGGCTACGCCGGAAGATCGCAATGATCAGCGCCGCGAAGGCTCCGACGCCCCCGGCTTCCGTCGGGGTGAAGAACCCGGAATAGAGCCCGCCGAGAACGAAGGTCACCAGCACGATGATCGGGACGATCTTGCGCAGGAGCTCGCCCGTCGACAGGTCATCATAGGCCTGCGCCTCGGGGTCGGTCTCTTGGGCCTTGGGAGAGGCAAAGACGATGCCGGGCGCGAATTTCGCGGCCAACAGGATCCACAACACGAAGCCCGTCGCCAGCAGCGCGCCAGGCACCAGCCCCGCGATGAACATCCGGCCGATGGATTGCTCGGCCAACACACCGTAGATGATCAGAAGCAGGCTCGGTGGGATGAGCATGCCGAGAACCGAACTGCCCGCGACGGTGCCCGCGGAAAACGAGGGCGAATAGCCGTGGCGCGTCATCTCAGGCACGGCGACCTTGGTGAAAACCGCTGCCGAGGCGATGGAAACGCCGGTCACGGCGGCAAAGACAGTGTTGGCGGCCACGGTGGCAATGCCGAGGCCGCCAAGCAGGCGGCGCAGCAGCGCCTCGGCGACGTCGAACGTATCCTTGCCCACATTCGAGATGCTGACCAGGTGCCCCATCAGAACAAAGAGCGGGATCGTCGCGAAGAGATAGTTGGCAACCCCATTGTAGGCGGCGATGGACATGAGCCGCATGGAAAGGTCGAAATTGCCGCGAATGATCCAGACCCCGGCAAAGGCCACGACCAGAAGCGCCACGGCGATGCGCATCCCCAAGAGCACGAGCGCGAAGAGCACGCCAATGAGGATCAGTCCTATGGTGATGCTGCTCATGTCAGAAGTGCTCCTCAGTCGGGCGGTTCAGCAGGGTCTCGACGGCCGAAAAGATGCAGGCGAGACTGGTGACAGAAGCCCCCAGCACCACCAACAGGTGGAAGGGGAAGGTCGGCAGCGTCCAGACGCCGCGCACTCCGAAAAACTCGGAGCTGACCCAGGCGTCATGCGTATCGGGCCAGGCGGCCAGCGACACCAGTCCGAAGATGACCGCCCCGGCAAGCGCAAACAGGCTGTCCAGTAGCCGCACCGACCGGGGCGAAAAACGCTGGAGCCCACGCATCAGGAAATCCGACCGGATCAGGGTGCCGTTCAGCGCGGCAGCCGGCAGCAGCAGGAAGACGATGGCCACGACCGAGCGGGCCGCGATCTCGGCGACGCCGATGATCGGTGCGGCCAGAAAATTGCGACCGACCACGTCGGCGACGATCAGCAACATGATGGCAAAAATCCACAGCACGCCCACCGCCGCCATCGCGTTCAGGGCAAGCTGTAGCCCGCGCCGAAGCGCGGGCAGGCTTGTAGCCAGGAGACTGGCGCGTTGCATAGAGGCTCCCTCAGTTGCGCGCGGGATCGAAGCCATGGCTTCAGATCCCGGCGGTCCAGTCACGGGCAGGTTTGATGCCACGAGCTTCCAGTTCGCCAAAATACGCTTTGGCCACCGTTGCCGCCGCCGCGCCATTGGCCTCAAGCCAAGGCTTCGCGACGTCGGGGAGCGTCTCGGCCCAGCGTTCGCGCTCTGCAGGGGCCATTTCGGTGATCTGCAGCCCGGCGCCCTTCATCTCGGTGATCGCCTCGGTCGTGCGTTTCGTGATGTAGTCGCCATGCGCGCGCGAGGTGATACGTCCCGCTTCTTTCAGCGCGGCCTGCACGGGCTCGGGCAGCCGGTCGTAGAAGCCCTTGTTCACCGCGATCCCGCCGAAATACATCGAGCCGAAGCCGACCCGCGTCAGATGCGGCGCAACCTCGTAGACTCGAGTGGGCTGGATCCCGCTGGCGAAGGAGAGCGTGCCCTCGGAAACGCCGGTCTGGATGTCGGTGTAATAGGTGGTCAGCGCGCCATCCACCGGCGTGCAGCCGGTCTCCGCCAGCCAGTTGGCCGAGGTGCCCGGCGCGTTGAGGCGGCGGTTCCTGATGTCATCGACCGAGGTGATGGGGAATTTGGCGTAGACGTCGTAGCTGTCGGTCACCAGCGAGGACAGATGCACCATGTTCTGGTCGGTCCACCCTGCGCGCAGCTCCGGCAGCTCGTCGGTCAGCTTGTCGAAGATGTCGATGGTGACGTTATGATCGACATTCGCGAAGGGGGTGAAATAGGTCACGTTCTGCAGCGGCATCGCCGAGCCTTCCCAGACCGTCCCCACCATACCGACATCGACGATGCCGTCGCGCACCGCCGTGCGGGTGTCCTTGAACTTGTAGAGCGTGCCGCCGTAGTTCTCGTTCCAGCTCACGGAATACTCGCCGCCCGCATCCGCCAGCAGCTTTTCGAGCGCCGGTTGCAGTGCGTTCTGCATGGCGTAGACCCAGATATTGTTGGTCGGGTGGCTTGACCCGATCTGAATCGAGATGTTCTGAGCCGCGATGCTGCGGGTGTTCAGAAAGGGCAGCGCCAAGGCTGCCGAGGACATGGCCACAAAGGCCCTGCGTGTGGTTGTCATTAGTATCCTCCTCCCAAGGATGGTTCTTGTTATACGCGCTTTTTTTCGTGTCTGGCCTGACCTCGCTGCGCGCCAGCGGATCAGGTCGGCCCAGCCTCCTCCGGTTGGGCCAACGCATCGGAAAAATTGGTGAAAAAGGCGTCGGTCAGCTTCTGCGCCGTGGCGCCGATCAGCCGGTTGCCGAGAGAGGCGAGCTTCCCGCCCACCGCGATATCGGCGTCATAGCAAAGCCGCGTGCCGTCCGCCTCGGGCGCCAGCGTCACCTGCGCCGCCCCCTTGGCGAACCCCGCGACCCCACCCGAGCCTTTGCCGGACAACGTGCAGGATTGGCCGGGCACGATATCGCTCAGCGTGACCGCGCCCTTGAAGCGGGCCGAAACCGGGCCGATCTTGAGCTTCACCACAGCAGTGAATTCGGTTTCGCTTAGCTGTTCGAGGCTTTCGCAGCCGGGAATGGCTTCGGCCAGCACGTCACGGTCGAAGAGTGCCGCCCAGACGGTCTGGGGGTCGGCGCTCAGGAGCTGCTCTCCTTCAAGCTTCATGGATCGGTCCTTTGCTTTCGGGCCGCGTCGAGCGCATCAAGGATGCGCAGCGGCGTCATGGGTGTCTGGGTGAGCCGTGCGCCAAAGGGGCGCAGCGCGTCATTCACCGCGTTCATCGCGGCGGCGCCGGCAGCGGCGGTTCCCGCTTCGCCCACGCCCTTGGCGCCAAGGATCGTGTCCTCGGTGGGCGTCTCGATATGGGCGATTTCGATATCGGGCATCTCGCAGGCCATGGGCACGAGATAATCGGCGAGCGACCCGTTGGTGAGCTGGCCGTCGGCGTCGTACTGGCATTCCTCGAAGAAGGCGGGGCCAAGCCCCTGCACGACGCCGCCGCGGATCTGTTCGTCGACCAGAAGCGGGTTGATGATGCGCCCGCAATCCTCGACGACCCAATGCTTCAGGATCCGCACGATGCCGGTCTCCACATCGACCTCGACCAGACTGCCCTGAATGCCGTTGGTGAAATCGAACGGGTAGCCGGAGGGCGCGAAATGATGCGCGACGGTCAGCGAATGATCGACCCCGTCGGGCAGCGTGTCGGGCCGGTAGGTGGCGACGCGGCCAATCTCTTCGAGCGTGATGCGCGCCTCGCCCGTGGCGACATCGACAACCGCGCCATCTTCGAGCCGCAGTGTCGCCGGATCGGCCTGCAGTAGCGCGCCCGCCAAAGTCAAAATCCGCTCGCGCAACTTGCGTCCGGCGCGCAGCGCCGTCTCGCCGCCGATGCCGGCGCCCCGGCAAGCCCAGGTGGCGCCGCCGCTTGGCGTGGTCGCGGTGTCGCCCGTGGTGACGCTCACCCGTTCGGGCGAAACACCCAGCTGATCGGCGACCACCTGCGCGATGATCGTCTCGGTGCCCTGCCCTTGCTCGGTGACCGAGATGGCACAATGGATGTCGCCAGAGGGCGTCATCCGCACCACTGCACCGTCCTGCGCGGAGATCCGCGCCCCGCCGACGCCGTAGAAGGCCGCGCCGGGATTGGTGATCTCGACAAAGGAGGCGATGCCGAACCCGCGATAGATGCCCTGTTCGCGCAGCCGAGCCTGATCGGCACGTAGCGCGTCCGGGTCCATCATCTCGCGCAGCTTGGCCAGACTGGCCTGATGCGAGAGCTTCTCGAACTGATAGCCGGTGGCCGAGACATGCGGATAGGCATCGTCGGCAATCAGGTTGCGGGCACGGATCTCGAACGGATCGAGGCCCGTGACCTCCGCCGCCCGTTCAACCAGCGCCTCGGTCACCGCACAGGCGATGGGATGCCCCACCGCGCGATACTGGCTTGTCTGCACCTTGTTCTGAAAGGCGACCTGCAGCCGGCCGCGATAATCAGGCATGTTGTAGGGAGCGCCCATGAGGCGGATCACCTGATTGCCCTCGGCAGCGCTGGTGCGCGGATAGGCCGAGACCGCGCCGACCGGCGCCAGATCATCGACGTCCATCGCGAGGATCTTGCCCTCCGCGTCCAGCGCCATGCGGCCCTTCACGATATGATCGCGAGCGTGGATGTCGGAAAGAAAGCTCTCCAGCCGGTCGGCCACGTAGCGCACCGGGCGCTCGAGGATCATGCTCGCCGCGACGGCGCCCATCTCTTCGTTATAGACATGCAGCTTCATGCCGAACGAGCCGCCCACATCAGGCGCGATGACGCGGACCTTGCCCTCGGGCAGACCGAAGTGGCGCGCATAGACGTCCTGGAACTGATAGGGTGTCTGCGTCCCGTGATGCACGGTGAGCGCGCCACTCGACGGGTCGAAATCGGCGATCACCGCGCGCGGCTCGAGCGTGACGGCGGTGTGGCGGCCGAAGGTGAAACTGGCCTCGACCACGTGCGCGGCATCGGCAAAGGCCTCGTTCACCGCTGGCGTCTCCAACAGCGCCTCGTAACAAAGATTGTCCCGCGCGCCACTGTTCGCCAAGGGCGCGCCGTCCTGCAGAGCCGCAGCGCCATCGGTCACCGGCTCGGAATCCTCGATATCCACCATCACCAAGTCGGCGGCATCCTCGGCCTCGGCCCGGCTCTTGGCGATGATCATCGCCACCGGCTGGCCGGTCCACAGCACTTCCTCCTCGGCGAGGATGTTCATTGGCGGGCTCTGCATGCCTGCGAAATGATCGAGCGTGCCGACCCACGGCTTGCAACGCGCGTTCAGCTCGGCGGCTGTCAGGATCCGCACAACGCCGGGGGATTGTTCGGCTTCGCTCGTGTCGATTTCGACCAGCCGACCCTTTGCCATCGGGCTACGGACGAAGACTGCGTGCAGCATGCGCGGCAGAGCGAGATCGCTGACAAAGCGACCCCGACCTGCGAGGTGGCGACGCGCATTCTCGCGGCGCTGCGACTGGCCGATATGCAGGGTCATTTCGCCGCCTCCGTCCGGGCTGCGCGGTCGCGGGCTGTGGTGTCGATAGCGTCCACGATGGCCTCGTAGCCTGTGCAGCGGCAGTAATTACCCGACAGCGCGTCGCGGATTTCGTCTCGCGTCGGCACCGGGTTCGCCTCCAGCAACGCCTGCGCGCTCATCAGCATTCCATTCGTGCAAAAACCGCATTGCAGCGCGTTGCGGTCGTGGAAATGCGCCTGAAGATCGGCCGCAGCACCGGTCTCATTCAGCCCCTCGATCGTCTCGATCGTGCTACCTTCCGCCTGCACCGCCAGCACGAGGCAGGCATGCACCGGAACGCCGTCCATAAGCACGAGACAGGCCCCGCAGGCGCCCATTTCGCAGCCCAGATGCGTGCCCGTCAGGCCCAGATCCTCGCGCAAGAAATCAGCGAGACTGGTGCGGGGGAGAACGGCTTCCTGAACCTGTTCGCCATTCACGGTCGTGCTCAACAAAATCTTCATTGAACAGCCTCCATCCGGGTCAACACCCGCCCGAGAAGGACGCGCGCGAGTTGCAGGCGACGCTCTGCCGGAAAACCGGGATCGTCGGGTGGGTCGAGATCGGTGGCCAAGGCGGCCTGAGCGCGGGCAATGGAGTCCGAAGAAAGCGGGGCGCCTTCCAGCGCGTCTTGCGCCGCGGTGGCGCGCGTCGGGGCGACACCCACTGAAAACAGCGTCACCGACGCATCGGAAACCACGCCATCGGACATATCGGCCTGTGCGGCAACGCCCACCATGGCGTAATCGCCCCGGCGACGCGCGATCTCGTCGAAGCCGAACAGCCGTCCTTCGGGAGGGAGCGGCACGTGAATGGCGGTCAGCACTTCGCCGGGGATGAGGGCTGTTTCGTAAAGGTCGAGAAAGAAATCGTCGGCGGCGATCATGCGCTGGCCTTCGGGCCCCATGACCTCAAGCTCCGCCCGCATGGCCAGCACAGCAGCCGGGAATTCAGATGCCGGATCGGCAAGCGCCAGATTGCCGCCTATTGTGCCACGATTGCGAATTGCAGGGTGCGCGACATGGGGGGCAGCGCGGGAAAGCAGCGGCGCATGGCGCGCGATCAACGGATTGGCCAGCACCTCCGCATGACGGGTCATCGCACCGATGCGCAGCGTTTGGTCCTGCAGCTCGACACCATGCAGTTCGGCAATTTGCGAGATGTCGATCAGCCGCGACGGCGCCTGCAGACGCAGCGCCATCGAGGGCACGACACTGTGCCCGCCCGACAGGTAGACGGCGTCGCCTCCCGCGTCGGAATGGAGCGCCCATGCCTCAGCAAGACTGCGCGCACGCAGGTATTCGAACGATGGTAATTTCACTTATCCTCCTCCGGCCCGCAGCTCTCCCCAGCTACAAAGTGACCATTTGGTAACTTCTATAATGCAGGACAATTGGGACCGGTCAAGAAAAAATGACCAGTTGGTTACAACAATGGTTTGCATTAGGCTCGGGATAAGAGAAGAGAGACAGGCATGACCTCGGAGAAAAAGACCGAAAATCAACGGCCGCGCCGCAAGAACATGCGCGGGGAAGAACGCGAAAAACTGATCGTCAGCGAGGCGGTCCGGTTCTTCGCCGAATCGGGATTTGAGGGCCAGACACGCGAATTGGCCAAGCGTATGGGCGTGTCCCACGCGGTCATCTACCGGCACTTCGAAAGCAAAGACGCACTGATCGAACGCGTCTACGAGCATGTTTTTCTAGAGCGCTGGAACCCGGACTGGGACACGCTCGTGCTCGAAGGCGACCGTTCTCTTCAGGATCGCCTTACGCAGTTCTACATCGAATACTCTGAACGGGTGTTTGACTATGACTGGGTTCGAATCTTCGTGTCATCCGGGCTGAAGTCCTACGGCCTGACCGAACGCTACCTCGATATCATTCGAACGAAGATCATCGAGCCGGCTGCGATAGAATTGCGTGCTTCCCGGCACAACCCGCAAGACCGCGACGCGCCAGACACTGATGAGGTCGAGCTCCTCTGGGGGTTACACGGGGCGGTGTTCTATATCGCTATTCGGAAATACGTCTACAACATGCCCGTGGAAATCGATGTCGAGGCAACTGTGCGCGCTACTGTAAAAAACTTCTTCGAGGGCGCTCTTAACGACGGCTCATCGCACTGAAACGCCCCGGCGCTGCGCCTCACTAATTTGAGGCCTAACACTCCTACGAATTTCGTAGTTCATGCATGGCTATCACTACATCGTATCAGACCCCGTAATGCCGGCGGCATTCCTTGTCGTATAGCCCCTGCGAATTGCGAGCGCGGAGTAAACACGCCAATGCACCAACAATCCGCCCGCTACTACACTATCAATCAAGTCACCGAAATCAGCCGCGTTATCCACGCCACAATCGATCGCAGACACCGAGATCGAGCCGACTTTCCGCGAAGACTTCTACTGGGCAACAATTGCGCGCCGTTCAGCGTGACAGACATCGCGGCTTGGCTCGAACGCTTCGAGGCTCAGGCCTGAGTGGGGTGACAAGTCGAAGGCCATACGAGCCTCAGGCGTTGGAACAAAAACCAGATAGGAAAGCAGCCAGTGCGTCGACCGCCGCCCCCATATCCCCGGCACTCGCATATTCGGCCGGGTTGTGGCTGATCCCGCCTTTGCAGCGCACAAACAGCATTGCGATCGGGCAGAGATCGGCCATCGCGGAGGCGTCATGCGTCGCCCCCGACGGCAGCTCGGGCGCGGGCGCTCCGGTCGCGGTGCGAACGGCTGCGGCGAGCCCCTCTCGCAGCCCTGCATCGCAGGCTTGGGCGGGTTGGGCATAGGTCTTCTCAATCTCGATCTGCGTCGCCGTGGCCTCGGCGATCTGCGCACAAAGCGGGCTGAGCGCCGCGCCCATCGCGGTGCGGGCCGGGTCTTCGGCGGCGCGGATCTCGATGGTCAGATCGATCCGCGCGGGGATCGCGTTGACCACGTTGGGTGAGATATCGAGCTGCCCGACCGTCGCCCGGATACCTTGATCGCGCGCCATGTCATGCACGCCGCGCACCAGATCCGAGGCTGCTAGCAGCGCGTCGTGGCGCATCTCCATCAACACGGTGCCCGCATGACCCGCCTCGCCGGTGATCGTGACGCGATGCCGCTCGATCCCGGAAATCGCGGTGACGACGCCGAGCGGCTTGTCCGCGGCTTCGAGCACCGGGCCTTGCTCGATATGCAGCTCCAGATAGCCTGCGATCGTGGCCGGGTCGCACGCCAACGCTGCCGTGCCTTCTGGATCGCCACCAAAGGCCTTGAGCGCCGCACCGAGGCTTACGCCCGCCTTGTCCACCATCGCGAAAACGCCTTGGTCGAGCGTGCCCGCCAACGCGCGCGGCCCGATCAGCGCGGTCGGGAAACGCACGCCCTCCTCATCGGCGAAGGCCAGCACCTCCACGGCAAACGGCAGCGCGCGATCGCCAAGCGCTTCGAGCGCAAGGCATCCCAGCGCCACCCCCATGATCCCGTCGAACGCACCGCCATGACGCACGCTGTCCTGATGCGAGCCGATCAGCAGCGTGGGCGCGCCCGCAGGCCCTGCGCGCCGCGCGATCAGCGTGCCCGCCGCATCGCGCGTAACCGTGCAGTCCGCCTGATTCATCCAACCCGCGATGATCTCCAGCGCAGCCTCGTGCTCGGGACCGAACGGCAGCCGGGACACGCCGGGACCGGGCTCGGAGGCTTTCGCGATCGTCTCCAGCCGCTCTTGCGCAACTGCACCGCTTTCATGGACCTGATCTTTTCTGATCAGGTCCATTTTCCTGCTTCATCGTGGCCGGTTTCCCGACAGGATCAGTCCCGCCGCCAGAGCCTT
>NZ_DFRG01000097.1:0-4645 GCF_002378135.1 Thioclava sp. UBA3469 | reverse complement strand
CGAAGGTCTCGCCCGACACCTCGTTCACGGTAAGCGAGGTGCCGTTGAGCGCGACCGACCCCTTGGGCGCGATGAACCGCGCCAGGGTTTCGGGGGCGCGGAACGTGATGCGCGTGCTGTCGCCTTCGTCGCGGATGTCCACGACCTCGGCCACGCCGTCGACATGGCCCGACACGATATGCCCGCCCAGTTCGTCCCCGACCTTAAGGGCGCGCTCCAGGTTCACGCGGCGCCCCTCGGTCCAGTCCCCGATCGCGGTTTTCGACACGCTCTCGGCACTGATATCCACGTCGAACCAGCCCGCGCTTATTTCGACAACCGTCAGGCAGACGCCGTCGCAGGCGATCGAGGCCCCGAGATCGACCCGCCCCATGTCATAGCGCGTTTCGATCCGCGCGCGCAGATCGCCGCGCTGCTCCAGCTCCAGAATTTCTCCGATATCGGTCACGATCCCGGTGAACATGGCATATCCCCTCAGATTTCGGACCTTAGCTAGCCCGCAGGGCGCGCCTTCGCAAGAGATGAGCGCCCCGCCGTCCCGTCACACTCTGCGCAGCCCCGCACAGCGCCTGCCCTAAAATTGTCCAATATTTAAGGGATTACCCCACAAACTCCGTGACTTCGCGCGCATCCTGCGCAATCACGGATGCAGGCCAAGGACCCACGACTGGATGAACCGTTTCGAAAATCGCCACTTCCTGATGCTGCAGGGGCCCCACGGCCCCTTCTTTCATCAGCTTGGCGCGATGCTGCGGCAGGCAGGGGCGACGGTCTGGCGCGTGGGGTTCAACCGCGGGGATGAGGTGTTCTGGTTCGACCGCGCCTCCTACCTGCGTTTCGATGCCCCGCCGGAGGATTGGGCCGATCGCCTGCGCGACCTGATCGCCGAGAAAGGCATCACCGATCTCGTGCTCTATGGCGACACCCGCCCGATCCACGCGCAGGCCGTTAAGATCGCGAAGGCGATGGGCCTCTGCGTGCATGTCTTCGAAGAGGGGTATGTTCGCCCCTATTGGGTCACCTACGAGCGCGGCGGCTCGAACGGGCACTCCCGGCTGATGGAGATGTCGGTGGCGCAGATGCGCACCGCGCTTGCGCAATCCGAGATCGAGTTTCCCGACGCGCCGCCCCGCTGGGGCGATATGCGCCACCACGTTTTCTACGGCGCGCTCTACCATTTTTTCGTGATGCTCCGCCCCGGCCCCTATCGCCGCTTCCGGCCGCATCGCGACATCACCGTGTTTCAGGAATTCCGCCTCTGGCTGCGCCGCCTGCTGCTGATGCCGCTGCATATGCTGGAGCGCAAACGCGCGACGCGGCGCATCCGTCATGGCGGCTTCCCCTATCATCTCGTACTGCTGCAGCTCGAACACGATTCCAGCTTCCGGATGCATTCGCCCTTCGCGAGCCAGACCGAGTTCATCGATCTGGTGATGGAGAATTTCGCAAAAGGCGCGCCGCCCCATCACCACCTCGTCTTCAAGGCACATCCGCTCGAAGACGGACGCGCCCCTATCCGCGAGACGATCCGCAAGGCGGCCCGCGCACATGGGCTGGCGTCGCGCGTGCATTTCGTGCGCGGCGGCAAGCTGGCCGGGCTTCTGGCGCAGGCGCGCTCCGCCGTCACGGTCAATTCGACCGCTGCACAGCAGGCGCTCTGGCGCGGGCTGCCGCTGAAATCGCTCGGTCGCGCGATCTTCGACAAGCCGGAATTCACCTCCGCGCAACCGCTCGAGACCTTCTTCGCAAGCCCGGCCCGCCCCGACAGCCGCGCCTATCGCGACTACCGTCACTACCTGCTGGAAACGAGCCAGGTGCCGGGCGGCTTCTACTCTGCGAAAGGCCGCCGCGCCCTGCTGCGACAGGTGGTCGACATGATGCTGGCCGCCGAAGACCCTTATGATGCGCTGGTCGCGGGCAACGCGGCCCCACGGCAACAGTTGCAGGTGGTACGATAATTTTTCTCGTTTTTTTCCCGAGGCTTCGGTAGCTTGGTCGCAAAACGATAAGCAGCATCCCGAACGAGGAGCTCGAGCAGTGACCATGACCCCTTCCCGCAGGGCCGTTTTGACGGGCCTTTCCGCCACGCTTTTGACCGCATCTTGTGGTCTTCCGCGCTCCGGCCCCAACAAGCGCGAACTCTTCGCGGGCTCCGTGATGCGCCAGGGCGATGCCTTCGTCGTCAAGGTGAACGACTTCGTCACCCGCGCAACCGCCGTGCAACCGGCGCTCGGCTTTACCTCCAGTTTCATCAATGCCGGCCAGATCGGCTCCGATACGATCCGCCCGGGCGACACGCTTTCGCTGACGATCTGGGAGAACGTCGATGACGGGCTGCTCGCCAGCAAAGGCGCCAACGCGACCCAGCTGCAAGAGGTGCAGGTCGATGGCGCGGGCTTCATCTTCGTTCCCTATGCGGGCCGCATCAAAGCCGCTGGCAACACGCCCGACGGGCTGCGCCGCATCATCACCACCAAGCTCGACGCGCAAACGCCGGACCCGCAGGTTCTCGTGACCCGCGTGGCAGGCGATGGCGCGACGGTGTCGGTCATGGGTGCGATCAACGGCCAGGGCGTCTACCCGATCGAGCGGCCGACCCGGACGCTTTCGGCGATGATCGCCAAGGCGGGCGGCGTGGCGATCCCCCCCGAGGTCGCCAAGATCACCGTGACGCGCGGCGGCATGTCGGGCTCGATCTGGCTCAAGGATCTCTACGAGAACCCCAAGATGGACATCGCGCTGCGCAATGGCGACGTGATCCTCGTCGAGAAGGACCAGCGCGCCTTCACCTCGCTCGGCGCAACCGGCAAGCAGGCCCGCGTGCCCTTCGAGACCCAGACGCTTTCGGCGCTGGAGGCCATCGCAACGGTGGGCGGCTTGCAGTCGAACCTCGCCGATCCGACCGGCGTCTTCGTGCTGCGCAACGAGCCGGCCGATATCGCGATGAAGGTGCTTGGTCGCACCGACCTCGTCGGCGATCAGCGCATGATCTACGTGCTCGACCTGACCCAGCCCAACGGCATGTTCATGGCGCGCGATTTCGCGATCCGCGACGGAGACACGGTCTATGTCACCGAGGCGCCCTTCGTGCAGTGGCAGAAGACGCTCTCGGCTCTGACCCAGCCGCTGGGTACGGTCAACACGCTCAATACGCTCGCCGGGAACTGATGCCCCGCGACAGTGACCACAAGGCCGCCGGGGCGATCCCCCGGCGGCTTTTTTTCTACAATGGCGGTGTGCTGCGCCAGAAGCGCCTGCGCGAGATTTTGCGAGCAGCGGGCCATGCGCCGCGCCTCGGCCTGCCCTGCCCCGACGATGGCGTGATGGTCTGGGGCCGCTCGCCCTATGCGGCACGTGGCGAGGCGGTGGCCGCCAAGCGCGGCGTGCCGCTGATCCGGGTGGAGGATGCGTTTCTGCGCTCGATCCGCCCGGGCCGGACCGGCGCGCCACCTTTGGGCCTGATCCTCGACCCGATGGGCGTGCATTTCGACAGCGCCCAGCCCTCGCGGCTCGAACATCTCCTCGCGACCGAGCCGCTCGACGATAGCGCCGTATTGCAGCGGGCCCGCGACGGGATCGCTCGGCTGAAAGCCTCGGAGCTTTCGAAGTATAACGATTTCGACCCGGACCTGCCCGTCCCCGATCCCGGCTATGTTCTGGTGATCGACCAGACACGGGACGATGCCTCGATCACCCATGGCGGGGCGACGGCGGCCACGTTCCGCGAAATGCTGGCCTATGCGCGGATCGAAAACCCCGGTGCGCGCATCCTGATCAAGACCCATCCCGAAACCCGCGCCGGGTTGCGGGGCGGCCATTACGGGCCGGAAGACTGCGACGCGAGTTCCGAGATTTACGACGCGCCGGTCTCGCCGTGGACGCTGCTCGAAGGCGCGATCGCGGTCTATACGGTGTCGTCGCTCATGGGCTACGAAGCGATCCTCGCAGGTCACAAGCCGCGCGTCTTCGGCCAACCATTCTATGGGGGCTGGGGGCTCACGCAGGACGAGAACCCTGTCCCGCGCAGATCGCGCAGCCTGACACGCGCGCAGATTTTCGCGGTGTCGCATATCCTCGCGCCGATCTGGTACGATCCTTGCCGCAAGCGCCTGTGCAGCTTCGAGGAGGCGGTGGATCAGCTCGAAGCCGAAACCCGCGCCTATCGCGAAGATCGGCAGGGCTATGTCGCGGGCGGCATGTCCCTGTGGAAGCGCCCGCATCTGCGGAAATTCTTCGGGCGGCACGGGTCGCTGCGGTTCAGAGAGACACCCGACCCTGCTCGGCTCTTTCTCTACTGGGCCACGCGCGCGGCTCCAGACGACGACCGCAACCCTATCCGCGTCGAAGACGGGTTTCTGCGCTCACGCGGTCTCGGCGCCGAACTCGTCCCGCCGCTCTCGCTGATCGCGGATCGCACAGGAATCTTCTACGACCCGACCCGTCCCAGTGATCTGGAGGCATTGATCGCGCAGCCCGTACCGCCGGGTGGCGAGCCGCGGGTGCGCAAGCTCATCCAACGGATCACGACTGAGGGTCTGACGAAATACAATCTCGGCGGCGCGCTTCCCGACCTGCCCCAAGGCCATAAGATCCTCGTGCCCGGCCAGGTCGAAGACGATGCCTCAATCCGCCTCGGCGCGGGGGA
>NZ_DFRG01000228.1:0-10885 GCF_002378135.1 Thioclava sp. UBA3469 | reverse complement strand
CGGAGGGCAAAGTGGCACGGACATTGACGGAGGCGCCCCATGGCCGAGACCCGCACACCCATCGACACCGATATCCTGATTTCCGGCGGCGGCGTCGCCGGTCTGACGGCAGCCGCAGCCTTCGGGCAGGCGGGCTTCACCACGATCTGCGTCGACCCCACGCCGCCGGTCACGGAAGAGGCGGCAGAGGGGGCGGATATGCGCTCGACCGCGTTCCTGCGCCCGTCGCGCGAGGTGCTGCAGGCTGCGGGGATCTGGGATCGGCTCCTGCCCTATGCCGCACCGCTGCAGATCATGCGGATTGTGGATGCGGGCGGCGAAAGCCCGACCGCGCGCCTGACCCGTGATTTCGACGCGGCGGATCTGTCCGACGAACCCTTCGGCTGGAACTTCCCGAACTGGCTGCTGCGCCGCGAGCTGGTGGCCGCGCTGGCCGATAACCCGCTCGTCGATTTCCGCCCCGGCGTCGCAACGACCGGCCTCGTGACCCGCGAAAGCGGTGCCGAGGTGACGCTGTCCGACGGCACCCATGTGCGCGCGCGTCTCGTGATCGGGGCCGATGGCCGCAATTCCTTCGTGCGCGAAGCGGCGGGGCTTGGCGTCAAGACGATCCGCTATGGCCAGAAGGCGCTGGCCTTCGCGGTCACCCACCCGATCCCGCATGACAATGTCTCGACCGAGATCCACCGCTCGGGCGGTCCGTTCACGCTGGTGCCGCTGCCTGATCGTGACGGCAAGCCCTCTTCCGCGATCGTCTGGATGGAACGCGCCGCCGAGGCCGAACGCCTCGCCACGCTGCCCACGGAAGAATTCGAAGCGGCGATCATGGAACGCTCGACCGGGCTTCTCGGGCCGCTGAAGCTGGAGACCCGCCGCGCGGTCTGGCCGATGATGACGCAGATCGCGGATCGGTTCTCGGGCCAGCGCGTGGCCCTGATCGCCGAGGCTGCGCATGTCATTCCGCCGATCGGCGCGCAGGGGCTGAACATGAGCCTCGCCGATCTCGCCTGCCTTCTGAAGCTGGCCGAGGAAGACCCGGTGCATCTGGGCGAGGCGAAGATGCTCGACGCCTACCACCGTCGCCGCTGGCCGGAGGTGAAGGCGCGCGAGGTGGGGATCGATCTGCTCAACCGCGCCTCGATGGTCGAAGCCCAGCCCCTGCGCGACCTGCGCGCAGGCGTTCTGGGCGCGCTCTATTCGCTCGGGCCGGTGCGCAAGACGCTGATGAAGGCGGGGCTCGGCGTACGTTAAGCGACTGACTGGCGCGGCTGCAACCACGGCCCGCGCCAGAACCGCCGCATCATCATCGCCCCCGCGGAGGCAAGGCCAAGCACGAGGCCGAGCCAAAGCCCGACGCCGCCGAAATCCAGCGTGAAGGCGAGGAAGTAGCTAGCCGGGATACCGATCAGCCAATAGCTCGCCACCGCCATCCACATCGGCACGCGCGTATCCTGCACGCCGCGCAACAGGCCCAGCGCCATCACCTGCATCAGGTCGAAGAGCTGGAAAATCGCCGCGACCATCAGGAAGCGCACGCCATAGAGGACGATCTCTGGCGTGGCGGGATTGTCTGCATCGAGAAACAGCCGCGTGAGCCAAGGACCGGCGAAGACGAAGACCGCCACCGTCAGAAGACCGAAGCCCACGGAAAGCCCTGTCACCACCCGCGCCCCGTCACGCAGAAGGCGCGGGTCACGCTTCCCATGCGCCCGGCCCGCCCGCACGGTGGCGGCGTTCGACAGGCCGACATGCACCATGAAGGTGATCGAGGAGACCTGCAGCGCGATCCCGTGCGCGGCGAGTTCGATCGTGCCGATCCAGCCCATCATCAGCGCCGAGGCCTGAAACATCGAGCCTTCCGCCACCGAGGTCAGCCCCACCGGCAGGCCCATTTTCGCGACGATCCAGAAGGCCTCCCAATCGGGTCGCCAGAAGCGCTGGAACAGCCGGATATGGGTCAGGCCCGGCGCACGCGCGGCATAGATCGCCTGCGCCACGAGGTTCAGCACCATCGCGCTCAGCGAAGCGATGGCCGCGCCGCGCACACCCAGTTCCGGCGCGCCCCAATTGCCGAAGATCAGGATCCAGTTGACGCCCGCATTCAGCAGGACAGCCCCCAGCGTGATCCAGAGCAGCACCGCCGTTCGCTCCTGCGCGGACAGGTACGAGCGGATCACCATCATCGCGAGGCCGGGAGCGAGGGCGAAGCCGAGGATGCGCAGGTAATCCTGTGCGAGCGCCGCGATCTCGGGCTTCTGACCCAGCATCTCCAGCACCGCGCCGGAATTCCAGAAGACCGGTAGCATCGCGAGCCCGAACAGGATCGACAGCCAGATCCCCATTCGTGTGTCGCGCCGCGCCTGTACCTCGTCATCCGCGCCCAGACTCGCCGAGACGCGCCCCATCACCGCAAGCGCGATCCCGTTGCCCAGCATGAAAATCGAGAAGAAATAGGAGGTACCCAGCACCAGCGCCGCCAGCGCCTCGACGCCATACCAGCCCACCATCACCGTATCGGTCACGTTGAGCAGCATCTGCGCGAGGTTGGAGCCGATCAGCGGCAGACCCAAAGTGAAGATCGCCCGCACATGGCGGGCGAGCGGCATCGCTTGGTTTTGCGGCTGAGGCGGTGGCGCGCTCTGATGCGGATCGGTGCTCGTCATGGGCGAGCGCTAGCCCCGCCCGACGCGGCGGTCAAGAGAGCGGTTACTCGCCTACTTCTTTCTTACCCGTGATCATCGGCTTCACGAGGTTCACACCCTTCCACGTCCGGTAATAGACGATGGCCGCGATATGGATTCCAACGACGATCAGCAGCAGGGTCGCCACGAATTCGTGGATTTTCGGCGCCCAGCTCGTGCTGATGCTTTCCGGCACGGATCCCGCAAGAGGACCGACGTTGATGTAATCCTGCGGATCGGAGGTCAGCCCGGTCACGACCTGCACGATCAGCAGCCCGAGCATCACGAGAACCGACCAGCCGCCCAGCGGATTATGCCCGACATGGCCGGAGCTTTCCTTGGATGGCAGGTGGCGAAGATAATCCGCCACCGCCTTGGGTCCATAGAGGAAATGCGAGAACCGCGCCGTGCGCGACCCCACGAACCCCCAGATCAGACGCACCGCCAGCAGCCCCGCGATCGCGTAGCCGGCATAGAAATGCCACGTCATCTGGTTCGGCCCCCATTCCCCGAGGCCCCAGGCGGCGCCAAAGGCCAGCACCAGAAGCCAGTGGAACAGACGCACGACAGGGTCCCAGACCGTGACGGTTTTCTTCGCGGGGGAGGCGGCGGTGTCTTTCATTCTGCGTTACTTCGAACGGAACTCGTCATGGCAGCTCTTGCAGGTGCCGCCGAGCTTGCCAACCGCCGGCTGCAGCGTCTCGAGGCTGCCCGCCGCATCGGGCATTTCCGCCGCGGCCTGATGGAGGGCGTCCGCCTTTTCCATGAACAGGTCCATGTTCGACCAGATTTCCGACTTCGCGTGGGTCTCCATCATGTCGTCGACCGAGGTGCCTTCGACGAAGAGCGGCGAGATATCGACCTTCGCGAGCGCCGCGATGTTGTTGGCGGCGGTCTGTGCCTTGGCTGCGTCGAAGTCCATCTTGCCCTGCGCCATCGGCGCGAGCACGGCCATCTGGGCGCCGAGCAAATCGAAGAAACCTTGGCGCGCTTCGACAGCGTCTTTGGGCGACTGCGCGAAAGCGGCACTGGCGGCGAGGGTGAAGGTCAGGGCGAGGAGAGGCTTACGCATGTGGAACTCCAATCTGCGATGGCAAGAAACGTACAGGTTTGAGGTTACACGCATTCGTGTCAATCCGAAGACACTCCTATGTGCGCAGGCACACATTTCCCCTACCGGGACGATAGGGAGGCACCGGGTCTTAGGCAGGTTCCGGCCTATTGCCGTTCGAACGCGCAAATCGCCTAGAAATCGCACTTAAATCGCGACGGAACGTCAGGCACCCCGCGTATAAGCCGCGCCAAACCCTGACTTTATGCCGAAATCTGCGGAATCACCGCTCGGGTTTGCGGGCGACGAAATCGATCAGGGCGGCGCGTCCGGAATGGCCCGCGCCCTCGTCGAGATCGGCATCGTAATCGGCCTGATGCAGCACCTCCCAGCGCGGGAAGGCGTCGCGCAGGAGATCGAGATCGTAGAGCTGCTCCACGACCCCCGGCCCGCCGGTCCCGTAGCGCGGCTGGCGGCGCGCGAAGCCGTGGATCAATGCGAGCCCGCCCGGTTTTAGCGCGGTCGCGATCCCATCGAAAATCTCTGCGCGAAAGGCGGTATCGGCGAATTGGATGAAACAGGCGAGAACGGCGTCATATTCCCCGCGCGGCCAATCGTAGCCACGCAGGTCGGCGTCGATCGTCTGCATCGACACGCCCCGCTCCTGCGCCAGTTCAGCGGCCTTGCGGCGCGCGTTTTCCGACGGCTCGAGGGCTGTGACCTGCACTCCGAGGCTGGCGAGATAGGTGCCGTTGCGACCTTCGCCGTCAGCGATGCTCAGAAGCCGCGCCCCCGGAGCGAGACGCCATGCCTGACGCGCCACGAAATCCGCCGGGGTCGTGCCATAGAGATACTCTTCTCCGGCGAATCTTTCGTTCCAGCCCATGCTCTCCTCCGGTTGTTACCTTTCACATGGAATGCAACCGGCGGAGGGACAAGCCCCACCGGTCACCGAAATCGCCATCGGCAATCACATGCTCAGGATTTGGTCACGCGGCGCTGATCGGGATGAAGAGATGCGCCAAGAATATGCTCGGACGAATGCACGACATGGCTCGCATGGCCCACGATCAGCGGATCGGGCGGCGTTGCGATCGTGGGATCCTTGTCGGGATAGTCCAGCGTCGACAGGAAATGCTTCATGCAGTTCAGCCGCGCGCGCTTCTTGTCGTTCGACTTCACGATGGTCCATGGCGCATCGGCGGTGTCGGTGTAGAAGAACATCGCCTCTTTCGCCTCGGTGTAATCGTCCCAGCGATCGAGGCTCGCCAGATCGATCGGCGACAGCTTCCAGCGCTTGAGCGGATCGGTTTCGCGCGATTGGAAGCGGCGGCGCTGCTCCTCGCGGGTGACCGAGAACCAGTATTTGTAAAGCCGGATCCCCGAGCGCACGAACATACGCTCCAGTTCCGGGGTCTGGCGCATGAATTCGAGGTAATCGTTGGGTTTGCAGAAGCCCATCACGCGCTCCACACCCGCGCGGTTATACCAACTGCGATCGTAGAAGGTCATCTCGCCCGCGGTCGGCAGATGCTCGACATAGCGCTGGAAATACCACTGACCGAGTTCCTCTTCCGAGGGCTTGTTGAGCGCGACGACCCGGGCAAAGCGCGGGTTGAGATGTTCGGTGAAGCGCTTGATCGTACCGCCCTTGCCCGCCGCGTCGCGGCCCTCGAAGAGGATCACGAATTTTTCGCCGCTCTCCTGCGCCCATTTCTGGACCTTCAGCAGCTCCGCCTGAAGCTCCGCCTTTTCTTTCTCATAGGCGGCGCGCGCCATCTTGCGCTTGTAGGGGTATTTCCCGGTCTCGAAAGCCAGCCGCACCGCACTGGGATCGACGCGCGGGAAGCTCTTCGGGCCGGTCGCCTTCGGCTCTGGCGGGGTGATCGCGGGATGCGCCTCGGCGGGATCGATCGGCTTGACGACAGCCTCTGCCTTCCCGGCTGCGGCCTTGGCCGGTTTCGTCGCGTCGCTCATGAGCTGATCTTTCATGCGTATCCCTCCGTTGGCTGAACCTTGCGGAGCATCGCGCAATCCCGCGTGATGTGCCTTGATACGCATCAAAAACCCGTGTCTGCTGGGCCTCCGGCGGCAAAAACGCCACAAAATCGAGCGAAACGAAGGAACGGACATGATCACGATCTACGGCAACTATCATTCGCGGGCGAGCCGGGCGCTGTGGTTGCTCGAGGAGTTGGGCCTGCCGTTCCGTCTGCGCCGAGTCGTGCAGGCGAACCGTTTCAAGGATCCGCTCGCGCCGGAGGTTCCGCTCAACACCCGCTCGCCCGAATTTCGCAAGCTCTCGCCGATGGGCGCGATCCCGGTGCTGGAGGAAGACGGGCTTATCTTGACGGAGTCGCTCGCGATCAACCTGCATCTCGCACGCAAGGCGGGAGGGCCGCTCGCCCCTGCGCACGAGCGCGAGCTCTCGCAAATGGAGCAATGGGCGCTCTTCGCCGCCACCTGGATCGAGACCGACGCGCTCGCGCTCAGCTTCGTCTATCGCCGCAAGGAGCAGGACACGCCCGAGGGCAAGGCCGAGATTGCTTCTCTATGCTCGAAGCTCGCCCGACCGCTGACCACGCTCGAGACCCATCTGGAGACGCATAGCCATATCGTGGGCGGCCGGTTCACCGTGACCGATCTCAATCTGGCCGAGGTTCTGCGCTACGGACAGGACCACCCGGATTTCCTCGCCCCCTACCCGCGCCTGCAAAGCTGGATCAAGCTGTGCCAGAGCCGCAAAGCCTTCCGCGCGATGTGGGAGAAGCGCGAAGCCGAGGCGGTTTGATTCGGCGAACCTCGCGTCGCGCCTAATTCGAAAGGTGTATGCGAAGACGGCGCGGATACGCGCTCTGCTCAAGCGATGGGCAGGCGCTCAACCCAACTTCGCCTTTCAGTCAGGTCTCCCTGACCAAGTGGTCGGGTTTTCCGCAGCGGGGTGAATTCCTCTTAGCAATACAGCTTCCCTTACGTCATTTTGTCGGGGTGAAGAGGGTTCGAGGTAACCATGTCTGCTTTGCTTGGATACAGCCTGTGTTTGGGTGCGACGCTGATCGTGATCGCGGGAGATTTCGTTCTGAAATCCGCCGTTGATAAAGGTCACGCGCTGCATTCGCCGTCTGTCTTCCTAGGTTGCGTGCTTTACGCCGCTTCGGCAGCAGGTTGGTTTCTGGCCTTGCGGCATGTGTCGCTGGCACAAACGGGCGTGGCCTCGGCGCTTTTCACATTGATGGCTCTGGTGACGATGGGAGTCGTCCTGTTCGGTGAAAAACTCGCCTTGCGGGAAGTCTTCGGTATCGCGATGGCGGTGGGGTCGATGCTGCTCATGGCGCGCGTCGCGTAAGGGCCGGACGTTTTCGGGGGTGTGGGGCTTTCGAAGCGGATCGGGGCGGTGGGGTCTTCTTGCTCCTCCGCCCCAACCTGCGGTATCTCTTGTTTAGAAAACTACAAGAGAAAGCGAGCAGCATGGCCGACGATCTTCTGACGCCCCAGACCGATTCCTATGACGCCTCCTCGATCGAGGTGCTCGAAGGTCTCGAACCCGTGCGAAAACGCCCCGGCATGTATATCGGCGGCACGGATGAGCGCGCGCTGCATCACATGGTGGCAGAGGTGCTCGACAACTCGATGGACGAAGCGGTGGCCGGTCACGCCAACCGCATCGAGGTCGAGCTGCTCGCCGATCATTCCGTCGTCATCCGCGACAACGGGCGCGGCATCCCGATCGACCCGCACCCGAAATTCCCCGGCAAATCCGCGCTGGAAGTCATCCTCTGCACGCTGCACGCGGGCGGCAAATTCTCGGGCGACGCCTACGAGACCTCGGGCGGTCTGCACGGGGTGGGCGCCTCGGTGGTCAACGCGCTATCGGATTCGATGGTCGTTCAGGTCGCCAAGAACAAGGAACTGTATGAACAGCGCTTCTCGCGCGGCATCCCCGAAGGTCCGGTCGAGAAGATCGGCGCGGCGCCCAACCGTCGCGGCACCACCGTCACCTTCCATGCCGACGAGCAGATCTTCGGCCATCACCGTTTCAAGCCCGCCCGCCTGCTGAAGATGGTGCGCTCGAAGGCGTATCTCTTCTCGGGCGTGGAGATTCGCTGGAAATCCGAGGTCGACGACGGCGAGACCCCGACCGAGGCCACGTTCCACTTCCCCGGCGGCCTCGCCGATTACCTGACCGAGACGCTGAGCGGCGCGAGCACCTATGCCGACCGCCCCTTCTCGGGCAAGGTCGAGTTCCGCGAAAAGTTCAACGTGCCGGGCTCGGTCGAATGGGCGATCAACTGGACGCCGTCGCGCGACGGCTTCATCCAGTCCTACTGTAACACCGTGCCCACCCCCGAAGGCGGCACCCACGAGGCGGGCTTCTGGTCTGCGATCCTCAAGGGCATCCGCGCCTATGGCGAGCTGGTGAACAACAAGAAGGCCGCGCAGATCACCCGCGACGACCTGATCACCGGCGGCTGCGCGCTGGTCTCGTGTTTCATCCGCGAGCCGGAATTCGTAGGCCAGACCAAAGACCGCCTTGCCACCGTCGAGGCGCAGCGTCTGGTCGAAGGCGCTGTGCGCGACCACTTCGACAACTGGCTGGCCTCGGACACGAAATCCGCAGGGGCGATCCTAGATTTCCTCGTGCTGCGCGCCGAAGAACGCCTCAAGCGCCGGCAGGAGAAAGAGACCCAGCGTAAATCGGCCACCAAGCGGCTGCGCCTGCCCGGCAAGCTCGTCGACTGCTCGGCCACGAACCGTTCGGGCACGGAGCTGTTCATCGTCGAGGGCGACTCGGCGGGCGGCTCGGCCAAGATGGCGCGCGACCGCAAGAACCAGGCGCTGCTGCCCCTGCGCGGCAAGATCCTCAACGTGCTGGGCGCGGCAAGCTCCAAGCTCGGCTCGAACCAGGAGATCAACGATCTGACGCAGGCGCTCGGCGTGGGCCTCGGCACCAAGTTCAACGTCGACGATCTGCGCTATGACAAGATCATCATCATGACCGACGCGGATGTCGACGGCGCGCACATCGCCTCGCTCCTGATGACCTTCTTCTTCACCCAGATGCGCCCGATGATCGATCAGGGGCACCTCTATCTGGCCTGCCCGCCGCTCTATCGTCTGACCCAAGGGGCCAAGCGCGTCTATGTGGCCGACGACGCCGAGAAGGACTCGATGCTGGAGAAGGGTCTGGGCGGCAAAGGCAAGATCGACGTGCAGCGCTTCAAGGGTCTGGGCGAGATGGACGCGAAGGACCTGAAAGAAACCACGATGCACCCCGACACGCGCAAGCTGATCCGGGTCACGATCCACGACGACGAGCCGAACGAGACCGGCGATCTGGTGGAGCGTCTGATGGGCAAGAAGCCCGAATTGCGGTTCCAGTATATTCAGGAGAACGCGCAGTTCGTGGAGGAGCTGGATGTTTGAACTGCATTGGACCGAGTACCTCAAGGCGCTCGGTCCAACCTTGATCGCGGGAATCGTTGCCTATGTCGCTTGGCAACAGTGGCGGGTGAACCGCGCGGCACTGCGCGAGAAGCTCTTTGGTCGCCGATGGGACATCTTCAGGGAAACTCAAGCATTCCTTTCTGCGATCTTGAGTAACGGCAAAGTGCCCGATGATGAACTGGCGCGATACTTCGACACTTGCCAACGCGCGAGATTTCTCCTTGGAAAAGAACTTAGCGATTACCTCGAAGAAATCCGAACACGTGCAACCAAGATGCAAATGCACCACTCGGCACGCGAGGGCTTAGAGCCCGGTGAAGAACGTTCAAGACATATCGACTGTGAGTACGATGAACTTAAGTGGCTCACAAATCAGCTTGGCGAGATCTTCAAGAAGTTCATGCCATATTTGTCTTTCAGTGAAATTGAATAGTCAGTGTCCCGCCCGGGCGACCAGCCCGGGCAGCGCCCGCCCCTCCCCCCCGGGAGGGCGCATTGGCGATGCAGCCCACAGCCTCCCCGCCCTCCGGGCTTGCGAGATAAACCGCTCAAACCAAACGACAGCGAAGCGCCCACCCAAGGGTCGGGCGCTGCCCTCATCTCTCATCACACGCGCCCGTCCGGCCCTCCGCTCGCGCTCCGGGCGTTCTCCGGGGCGTCCTTCCACTGGAAGGCCCCTGTTCCCGGCTCACCCCTCCCCCCGGGAGGGCGCATTGGCGATGCAGTTCACAGCCTCCCCGTCCTCCGGACTTGCTAGATAAACCGCCCAAACCAACCGACAGCAAGGCGCCCCCTGCGCCGCGACGCGCGGCGCGTTCGCCACTGAAGGCTTCCGCTGGAAGCCTTCCGAGACGCGGCTCACCCCAAGGCTCGGACGCTCCCCCCTCGCTTGGCACGAAACGGACACGGGCTTGGATCATCTCCGGCGGCGCGATACCAAGGCGCGACACGTCACAGCCTTCGGATCCCGACACATGCCCCAGATTTCGTCCCAAAGCCTCAGCGTCACCATCGCCGATCTGGGCGCCGAGATGCAGGGGCTGAGCTATCAGGGGCAGGAGCTGCTCTGGGAGGGCGACCCGGCCTGGTGGAGCGGGCAGGCCCCGATCCTGTTCCCCATCGTCGGCCTTCCCGCGCCCGAAGGGGTGACGATCGACGGCACGCCCCACGCAATCCCCAAGCACGGCTTCGCCCGCAACCTGCCCTTCCGCGTGACCGAGCTGACGCAAAGCCGCTGCTGCCACCTGCTCGAACCCTCGCAGGAGACCGCGGCCTATCCGTTCGAATTCCGTCTCGAGATCGTCCACGAGGTCGTGGGGGCGGAGCTGAGCGTCACCGCCACAGTCAGCAATATGGGCGATCGGGAGATGCCGTTTTCCTTCGGCTTTCACCCCGCGTTCCGCTGGCCGCTGCCCGGCGCGACCGGCCCGCATCGGATCGAGCTGAGCAACGGGGCGGAGCCTGCCTTGGCGCGGCTCGCGGAAGGGATGCTGGGGCGCGCGCGGATGCCCTCGCCCTTCACGGCGGGCGCGCTGACCCTCAATCCGGCGCAGTATGAGGACGATGCGATGATCTTCCCCGAAGGCGCGGGCGACGGGCTGCGCTACTTCGCCGACGGGGCGCCGGTGCTCGATTTCCGCTTTTCCAACCTGCCCAATCTCGCCCTGTGGCAGAAACCCGGTGCGCCCTATATCTGCGTTGAGCCGTG